>JAGTRH010000098.1 GCA_018396795.1 Candidatus Bathyarchaeota archaeon | reverse complement strand
GTTCACTCAGACGGAAATATAATGCCTTTACTTGCCGACATGGTTGATGCAGGGATTAATGCCTACCAAGGCATAGACGTAACGGCGGGTATGAGTCTCAAGGAAGTAAAGGAGAAATACGGAGATAGAATATGTCTAGTTGGAAATGTTGATCCAAGAATAATAGAGTTTGGAACTAGACAGGATGTTGAGAAAGAGGTTGAAAGATGTCTAAGAGAAGGTGGAAAAGAGGGATATGTCCTGTCAGCCTCAGCCAATGTCTCTATTAACACTAACGCTCAAAACTTCATCCATATGGTGGAGTATGCTAAGAAGATTCAGGGTGCGTAACTATCCGTCAAATTCAAATTTCCGTAAACTTTAATAAAAAACATACTGAACTTGGAGTGAGTTGAAGAAAAATCCAGAGTTACACATTAAAAGCATCAAAAGGTATGCCAATCCTATTATTCAATCATCCTCTAATGGATGGGATGCAGGGGCCCTGCGGAGCCCTGCCCTTGCAAAGCTCGGTAGTAAATACTATTGTTTCTACACGGGTCAGCCTGGACCAGGGGAGAGGGGCTTTGGACAGATAGGTGTAAGCATTTCCTCTGACCTGGAAAATTGGGAGAAGTATGAAGGAAACCCTTGTCTTAGGCCTGGAGAAATTGGCGAATGGGACCATTATTGTGTTGCTGATCCATGGGTTTTCCGTTATCATGACAGGTTTCTCATGATTTATGAAACTGTAAACCCGCGCGCATTCGGATTAGCGGAATCCTACGACTTGCTTCACTGGAGAAAATACTCTAAGAACCCAATATTACGTACGACCCAGCAATGGGAGACGAATGGAACAGAACCTGGCATTATGGGTCCTTGCACCATAGAAGACAATGAAGGAAAATGGTGGCTTTATTACGATGCACCTGTTTGGCCTGGTCCTCGTTTAATGGGTTGCGCTACGGCAGAGAGCCCTTGGGGTCCTTGGAAGAAGCATCGCGATAACCCCATACTTAGGGAGCCATTTGGTCACAACGAGGGGAGTGAAGGCGGTTGCCCATTCATATATGAGAAGCGTGTTTACATGTTTCGCTCAGTATGGCGAGAAGACGGGCAAATGACTATCAGGCTTTTCACCTCTGATGATTTCCTGCACTGGAGAATTTGCGATGAACCGGTTCTTGAAGGGGTTTATCCCTATGAGACTGGAGGAGTTGGTCCTAACGCGGGCATCGGCTCTCCAGCGGTATGTGTTGAAAACGAGCGGATAATTTGCGTATACGAAGCTAAAGGACGCGAATGGCAGATAGGACTTATGATACTTAAAATATAATACGCAACCTGGGTATGTTTTTGCATAGGAAGAACATTTTTAACGCTTCATAAAGCTTTATTTCTTCTCTAACTGGCAAAATCGTTATGCATATAAAAGAAGAGGCGGCGCGTATAGCATTCGTTGGTGCTGGAATCCATTCAACAGAGTCACTCTATCCAAACATACCCATGATACCTGAGTTCGATTTAGTGGCAGTATGCGATCTGAACGAGGACAGGGCGAGAAGAGTAGCAAAGAGATATGGCGTACCTCATTACTTCACTGATGTAGAAGTAATGCTGGATAAAACCGAGCTTCAGGGAGTATGCATATGTGGACCACCATTAATGCATTATGAAGTAGGCATTAAGGTACTTGAAAGAAGGATACCCATATGGATTGAGAAACCACCAGCACCCGATCTGCCAAAGACTAAGGCTCTAGCAGACCTTGCTAGAAAACGAAATACATTTGGGATGGTTGGCTTTATGAAAAGATTTGCACCAGCTAACCTGGTGGCAAAGGAGTTTATGGAAAGTGGCTCTTTCGGAAAACTCTCCTCGATCACGTTGATACATGGCTGTGGCCCTTATGACGACATCAGATCAATGCTCAATGGAAACGGTATTCACATGATTGATCTCTTAAGGTTTTTTGCAGGCGATGTGGAAAGCGTTTATGCTTGTGCTTACAATCCTTCAGAAAGCATTAAAGCCATATCAGCGTCGGTTAAGCTTCTAAACGGTGCGGTTGGACAGTTGAATCAAAACTCCGGTCACACATGGTCAGATTGCTTTGAGCAGACCTATATATCTGGTTCAGGAGTGGGTATTTTGATTGATTCATCCCGCACCGTTGAAGTGATGACTGAGAGAGCACGTTTCGCTAAATGTGAGGGCCTGCAACTTTTTGGCTGGAGCAACCGTTATTATGTATCGGGGAACATGGCCGGGTGGGCGGCAGGTGGTCATTACACACGAGGATATTGGGGGGAACTTAACCATTTTGCGAAAGCATGTTTAGGGAAAGTGGAACCCGTATCCACATTGGAGGATGGTGTTGAAGCAATGACTATGATAGAAGCTATTATGATTAGCGTCAACAGCGGAAAACCCGTGTCGATAAAAGGCTTAAAAACGGGCACCTGTGGGTAATCTTTCATGAAAATAGGAATAACAAGTTTCATATTTTATGACTGGGACCTTGAGACTACATGTAAATATGTATCGGATATTGGATATGAAGCCATCGAGCTTGACATTAGACCTGGTCAGAAACATCTTCAGCCCAATGAGGTGCTTACTGGGAAAGCTATGGAGGTAAAGTCTCTAATCAAAAAGTATAATCTAATAATCTCAGCTTTGTCCTGTGGAGTCAACCATTTAGATCCCGATTTAAAAAGGAGAAAAGAGTTAAACGACTATTTTAAGCAAGTTATCGAGGCCGCTTCGCTGCTTGAGGTTCCAGTCGTCACAGGCATATCGGGGTTTCCTGCACCTGAAAAGACTGAGGAGCAGAACTGGAAAGAATTTGAACAAGAGATGGGTGCAATAATAGATCTGGCTTCTGAGAGGGAGGTGAAAGTGGCGCTTGAAACTTTTCCACCTGCCTTGGTTTATAACAACAGTACGATTGAAAAAATGCTGTCAGTAATACCCTCAAAATATCTCGGATGGAACCTGGACCCATCGCATCAAGTATATCAGTTTATAGACTATTTAGAGAGTATAAGGGCGTTTAAGGATAGAATATTTCATGTGCATGCGAAGGACACTGAAATTCTTCATAATAGATTACGTTTTACAGGTATCTATGGTGAGGAATGGTGGCGCTTTAGAATTCCAGGCTTTGGCGATATAGAATGGCGAAAATTCATATCCTGTTTGGAAGACGTTGGTTATGACTACGTGGTTTCATTTGAGCATGAGGACCCTTTAATAACTAGGGAGGATGCTGTGCCTAAGGCACTCTTATTCCTCAGGTCGATTGTTTATAGAAAAACAGGTCCGGCTGACGATGAGTGGCGGCGTTTACTCTACAGGAAAGAATTTGAAGGTATTCAGGAAAAGTATGGTAAAGTAAAATATTAGAGGATTTGCTTTTCTCCCCTATATATCTAGTGTCTTGAACAAGTTTTCTACGTAAATTCTGGCGTCCCTTACATATCTTGGAGTATCTTCCTTCCTTATTTCAAGACCGTATGCTACTTCAAGCTCTACCGAGATATAGCCCTCATAACCAATCTCTTTTAGAGCTCTAAGGCAACCCAGATTATCTGTTTCTCCCATGCCAAAGGGTACTGGTTTAAGCCCTTTATGATCCTTAATGTGCACGTGATAAATCCGATTCGGATATTTTGCAATTAGTTTAGGCACATCCACGTTAGCCGAATGGAAATGACCCGTATCTATACATATTCCTATCGTCTCACTTTCTATTTTTTCAAAGATTGCATCGTAATCCTCGATTTGCTCAATCCTGTTCTGATAGTGAGGTTCCAGCCCTATTCTTAAACCCGATTTCTCTATCTTTTCCTCAAGATCCTTAAGCGTCATGATAATCCGATCTATTCCACCATCTCTTCGCGGCCCATCAGTAGAAACTATAACCTTGCAGCCGAGCTGAACAGCAGCATCTATGAACTTTGATATTAAGTTGGCTGAGGAATGAGCCTCTTCATCAGTTAACCCACCGAATGCTGGGCAGTATATGGCCACTGGTTTTAACCCACCCGCCTTTAGCATCTTTGATAATTTTTCAATGCCTCTAGTGCCCTGCCTAACCATCTTATCGAACAAATTGTTTTGGACATATTGAACCTCCACAAAATTGTAGCCGGCAGAACTCGCATATCTTATAGTCTCTTCTAATTCATCGCCACGCCACCCGCGATACGAAACGGTTGCAACACATATTTTCATTGGAATTAGATTTAGCGCCTCTAATGTTTGAAAGACTACTTAAGTTTTCTTATCTATTCATATAAGCTTGAAACTCTAGAGTAAGACAAGGTTCGAATGGATTTCGTTACAACAAGGACTCTGCTCCGAATCGACAAGAAGAAGCATCTCCATATAGCTTTAAAAATTAAGCATAATAATTAGCCATGATGAGGAAAAGACAGCTGGGGAAGAGGAGTCGAATATTACAGCTGGAAGGTAAAAGAATAATACTTATGATTCCTAAGCCTTCAAACGCAGAATCAATCTATAAACATATAAACGACAAGTCCGTTGTAAGATACACAACGATTCCATACCCTTACAGGTTGGAGCATGCGAGAGAGTGGATGAGGAGAGCGAGAAGAAACCTGAGAAAAAGAAGTGGCTATGAGTTTTCCATCTTTCTTAAAGATAGAAGAGAGATAGTTGGCGGAATCGGATTGATGCATATAGACAGGAAAAACCAGAATGCTGAGATCGGCTACTGGCTGGCTAAAAAATACTGGGGGCAGAGCCTTGCAAAGGAAGCCTTGAGACTTGTCTTAGATTTTGGTTTCAAAAAACTGAAAATGAGAAGGATCTATGCCAGAGTTACGCATCCAAACGTAAGGTCTTGCAAGCTGCTTGAGAGTGTTGGTTTCAAGCTTGAAGGAAGGTTTAGGCTTCACGTAAAGGACAGATTTGCTAAGAACAAGTGGCTTGACGAGTTAAGGTACGGTCTGTTGAAAAACGAATATGCTGGTGTTTAAAAAATCTCGCCAATAAACGTTTTGGGTAAAAACGTGGGTAAAAAATCGCACAAGTCTTATAAACCATGGCATTATCTAATTAACGGTGATGTGAAATGGAGGAAGAGAGAAAAGTTGAGCAGCCCGAAATAGAGAAGAAAAGAGAGAGGGAACATCACGATGAAGATATTGAAGAATTGCGAGAGGTTTTGAAGACTGTTAGGGAAGAAGTACCTGGGCTCTTAAAGGATATTGTCGGCCCTCTTAAGGAGTTGATGGGTACATCGTTGACTGAGGAGCAGGCAAGGGAAAGGGCTAGGGCGATAGCGACTTTCTATAAAGAACTAGTATCGGCCGGAATGAAGGAGGATGTCGCTATCGAGCTGGTTAAAAACCAGTTTATCAGCCCAGCAGAATTACTTAGAAACGTCCTTGGTCAGGCCGGCAAGATTAGAAAAGAAGAGGAGAAGGTTTTAGAGAAGTAAAAGATTCGAAATGGGAAAGGCGTTGCAAATAGTCCTGATCGTAGTGGAGGCTTTAATAACTCTCATTGTATTAACTCCTGTTTTTTTATGGCTTTTATTGAACATTTGCCTTGTCAATTACAAAATAGGGAAAAACAGGAAGAAAATGGCGAAGATGTTAAGGAGGGAAGGCTTACCA
>JAGTRH010000097.1 GCA_018396795.1 Candidatus Bathyarchaeota archaeon | reverse complement strand
ATCCCTCTGAGCGCTGCTCGACCATAGCCCTTCTTTAAATGAAGCTTATTGCTCCCCTATAAATTTATGGAATAAAGTAAATATATCACCCTAAAACCAATCTATACATAAATTTTAAAATTATGATGCGTTAAGGGGCTGTGTTGCAGTGAGAGAAGAAGTTGAGAAGAGAGTTCTAAGGGTTCTAATAAATACGGGTTTAATATTCATAATAGGTTTAGCGCTAGGCTTCTTAAACATTAGCTTCTCCTCGATATTAGCCGTTATACCAGTAGGCGGATTCTCGTTAACGATGGCTCTCGCATTGATCGCTGTTATAGTGCTGTTCTTCATGGCTTTAAGGGTCGTGCTGGATCTAATAAGGCTAATAGATTTTGCATCTGAAACTCTTCTAAAGCATATACCAGGCTTTAACCCTGAGAAAAGCCCCTCTGTAGTTAGAGCACTAAAAGAGCTACTTGTTGTATTCGTTGTAACAATAATGGTTTCGGTCGCCTCGCCGCTGATATCTTCTGTTCCAAACATTGGCGGATGGCTTAGCCTAGCAATATCAATAGCCGCATTCGCCTTCTCAGTCATATTAATGTATGACGCTGGAAGAACAATATACGCTGCTTTTGAATCATCAATACAGGCATTAATTGACAGGATAGTCGCCCATAACCATAATAGTAGTGAGAGGGAGAAAAAGAGGGAAGAGGCATACCAAGCCACGGATTAACATCAACCAAAAAGAACTGAGTTTAACTATACTTCAGTATTGTCAGCTAGCAACTTGAAGCAGCATAACGTTTGCCTCTTCAATCACCAATAAGATTCCACGCTAACTTTATTCCCTCCAAGGAAGCGGCTTAAACTTTAAAGCTTATTCTTAAATAAAAGCTCTTGAGAAATTGATGTTAGTCTCAGCGGTTAGTAGCAAGATGTTTTCGATTTTACCAAGGTGCCTTTCTGTACTGCTGAACATATTCGTTGTAGTATTTTGCTAGTTTATATGCGTCGTAGATTTGCCAAATGAAGATGGCGAGGGTTATTAGGGCCCAAATTGCCAAGGTTATTACTCCCACAAAAAGAACCCTCGTTAGTTCAGGTACTCCATATTGATAACCTCTGAATATTCCGCCGAACACCATTCCAAAAAATACAAAAAAGCCTAAACCCCATTCAAGTATAATGCCCAATATAAGTAGGGCCAGTCCTCTCCCTATTTTCCCAACATAGATGTGTCCAACGCCCCATAATCCAAAGATGCCGAGTATTAGAGCCAAAACTGCCGCCAAACCCGTATTTTTCGTTTCCAAACCTGCTTGAGTTTGAGGCGCTGGAGAAATCTGGTCTGCACCACAGTAGGGGCAGAATCTCGCATCCTGCGCTATCTCTTTTCCACATTGCTTACAAAATGGCATTTTAAGCCACCATCTTTTTGTTTTATTAAAATACTTAAAAAAGTTTTTGTTTAATATGAAACTGTACTAAGAGTTAGATGGTGTAGATATTGCGGCTCTGGTGTTAATCTTCAAGTAATAGAAATGTCACTCGATGTATATTGCCGGCTTGTATGGTTTGGCTTGCTGCGCCTTTCCCTTGGGATCATGTTTCTGTAGATCATCTTCCCTGTAAACCGTTACTTCGGCATTAAACTCTCTTCCCAAAAAAGTTTTCGCTCCCTCGATCTCGCTCAGCTCATTTACCACACCAATATTTAGTAGCCTACGTTTTCTTTCCTCCGGAAGCGTATTTAACTCCTCTAGTAATCGGCTAACGAGTGGCGCTAGGTTCTTCGCTACGCTCCTTAACTCCGGATCTTCCATAAGTAGTCTCATCGCTTCTCTCATCTCAATTCTTTTTGACGCTGACGCTTCTAAGAGCTTTATATAAGCCTTCCACTTCCAATCGGCTGCTACGTAATAGTAAATTTTCTTTGGCGTTACCTTTGTGACCCTTAGAATATTTAGCGTATCATTAATTAGGTTTTTAATCAGAGACTCTGTTTCCTCGGCTTTAACGTCGATCTTTGATTCATCGTATTCCGGCCAATCTGCAACCGATATGAAGCCCTCATTTCCCAGAATGCTCCATAATTCTTCGCATATAAATGGCGCGAACGGTGTTAAAAGCCTAATCCAGATGTTAGCAGCCTCCCTAAGTACTTTGGGGTTCGGGTTCTCTCTCCGCCTAAGATACCAGCGTATGTCATTCCAAACCTCGTATAATGCTATTTCAGCAGCAGTTCTAGTTTTAAGGTTCTCTATGGCCTCTGTTACCGAACGTATTCTATTCTGCAGCGCTGAGAGCAGCCATCTGTCAATGCTCTTAACCTCATCATCGCCAGATAGGCTGGCAACTTGACTTATGAAGGCGTGCAGCGACCTTAATCTCGCATCTATGCTTTTAGCGTTCTCCTCACGCCAGTCGGGATCATCCATGTCCTCCGCCCCAAGTGCAAGCGTTAATCTAACCACGTCTGCGCTGAAACGGTCTACAACATCTCTTAGGGTTAGGAAGTTTCCTTTCGACTTGGACATCTTCTGCCCTTCTATTGTCAGCACTCCATTCACGCCTATACCTTTAGGCCAAAGCTCTCTTGGGAAGAGGGCGACATGCTGGAATACGAAGAACGATAGGTGGTTGGGAACAAGCTCTTTAGCTGAAACTCTTAAATCAACTGGATACCAGTATAAGAATTCACTGCGCATTTCATGAAGGATTTCCGGAGGTATACCTGAAGATTTAGATGCGGTTTCTAAATCTCCTCTTCCTAGAAATATGTAGTCGAACACTTCTTTAGTTAGCTGCTCAGGTCCGATGTTATATAGTCTAATGTGTTTGGCTATTGTATAGAAAGCCATGTAGATTGTTGAGTCACTTAAAGTTTCAACTATCCATTCTGGGCTCCACGGTAACGGTGTTCCCAAACCTGTTCTCCTCGCGCACGCCCAATCCCTAAGCCAGTCAATTTTATCATGGAAGTAGACTCTTGCACTCTCTGGGAATATCTCAGCTGAGTCTATTGCCTCATGTGCTAGACGCTTCCACTCGGGGTCGGAGTATCTTAGAAACCACTGGTCTGAGAGGATCTTCACTACGCATCTTGTTGTGCATCGGCATACAACCCTCTGCGGTAGATCAAACATTGAGTCGGCAATGTTCATTCTTTTAAAGTCCTCTATTATCCGAGCCTTAACGTCTCTCACTATTTTCCCGGCGTATTTGCCGCATATCGGTTTTAAGATGCCTGTATGGAATTCCTTTCGATATACTGTTGAGGTTGCTTCGTCAAGTTTCGGATCAAATTGGTCTTTAACGCCCATCTGCTCAACTATCTCTATGGCCGGATACTCTCCGAAACCCTCGACGCTTATCAGTGATATGGGTTTAATCTCTCTGACAACATCAACTGGAATGCCGAATTTCTCCAGAGCTTCTGGTTTATCCACTAGGTCTTTTAAGGCGATCCAATCTGCTGGGGCATGCGCTGGAACGCTGTAGACGACGCCCGTCGCTGAGTCTGGGTCAACAAACCACCCTGGAAGTATTAGAAGCTCCCTACCGCCTATTGGCTCCTTAAAACGTTTGCCAATAATCTCTGAACCCCTAAACTCCCTTAGGACCTCAACTTTCTTTAATTGCTCTGAGAGCTTGAAGGCAGCGCTTTTACTGATAATCCATTTTTCGCCATCCACCCTAGCCTCAACGTACGTTGCATCAGGGTTTATGAACATGTTTGTTACGCCAAAAATCGTTTCAGGCCTAAATGTTGCAGCTGGCAGGTATCCGTCTCCAAAAATAAATTTTATAAGCGTATACTCCTCTGGGAAAACTCCCTCACCCTCAAGCCTATCATGGTCTCCAGTTGGACTCTGGCAGTGAGGACACCAGACAACAGGGTGCGTGCCCCTAGTAACGTAACCCTTCTCCCTAAGCGTCTCATACTGCCATTCTATAAACTTGCTGTATGTCGGCTCATAGCTCGTTGTATGGAACTCTCTACGCCAATCGACAGAGAACCCCATTCTCTTAACGATCTCTTTGCTCTCGCGTGTATAGTAGCTAGCCATGTAAACTGGGTCAACGAACTTCTCCAGCTCCTCGTCCGGAACCCTATCTATCTCTTTAAGCGCCCTTATTAGATCCTTATCGCCCATCTTAAGCCTTAATGATGCGCCAACTATCGGCTCGCCAGTCCAGTGCCAAGCCCAAGGAAAAAGCGTGTTGTACCCTTTCATCCTCATGAATCTTGCGTATATGTCGACTCTCGTCGCTGTGAAGCCGTGTCCAACATGGAGCGGCCCATTCATGTACGGGTATGGGAATGTAACAAAGCATTTCCTGCGTTTAGGATCAGGGTCTACCTCGAATAAGCGTGCTTCCTCCCACCTTCTTCTCCATTTCTCCTCAACGGATCTCCAATCAACTGGCTGGGATGCCATCGCTCATTCCCCAGAGACAACCTTATATATAATTGACTCAGCCTCTTCTAAAGCTTTGGGTGCATCGTTGATTCTGATGCCGCCGGCCTGCGCGAAATCAGGTTTCCCGCTCCCGCCTCCCCCAAGTACTTGACCTATTCTCTTTGCTACCTCAGCAGCGTTAACGCCGGCGTTAAGGGCTTCCGCCCCAACCCTCACGATCGCTCTGGCATCTTTATTAACGCATACGAAGACTGCAATGGCGCTCGAGTTTAACTTAACAATCTCATTTGAGACTTTAATGAGCAAATCTACTTCCGCGTCACGTGAGCTGACTAATTGCGATATAATCTTTAGGCCGTAAACCTCTTTAGCATCTGAAATGTATTTCTCAGCCATTGTTCTGGCGACTTTTTCCATTAGACGTTCCCTTTCGCGCCGCAGATCCCTCCATTCGCTGGTAACCCTCTCCAGAGTTGCATCAACCTTTTCGACTGGAACCTCTAGCAGCTCAGCGGCCTTGGCGATTCTCGTCTCAGTCTCCTGAATTCTTTTGAGGGCCGGTAACCCGGCGCTAAAGATTATTCTCTCAACGCCATCCTGGATTCTCTCAGTTCGCACTATTTTTATTAAGCCAACCTCACCTGTTGATTTACAGTGTGTTCCACCGCACGCCTCAACCTCCCAATCGCCAGTCTTAACAACTCTTATCTCTCTGCCCGGCACAACCCCACCCTGATATAATCTGAAGCCATATGTTCGCTCGGCCTCCTCCCTAGGCATCCAGAACACCTCAACAGGCATATTCCGCATAACAGCATCGTTGGCCAGCTCCTCTATGCGGTTTATCTCCTCCCTAGTGAGCCGTTTTGGATGCGTTATATCAAGCCTTGATTGCTCAACATCTTTTTGGGCGCCAGCCTGCCACACGTGCTCGCCTAGAATTCTTCTGGCTGCGCCCATAACTAGGTGTGTGGCTGTGTGGTGGCGCATTAGGCTCACGCGTCTATCCCAATCTATCATGCCCTTTACTTCGCAACCCTCTTTTGGAGTAGCTCCCTCAACTAAGTGAACTATTACGTTTCCAGTAGTCTTCCGAACATTGTAGACTCTAGCCCTAACGCCATCGAACTCTAGGAGTCCACAGTCCGCTGGTTGACCCCCACCCTCAGGGTAAAAGGCCGTTCTATCAAGTATAACTCGGTTTCCTGAAACGCGGAGAACCCTAGCAGTGAACTCCTTAATATA
>JAGTRH010000096.1 GCA_018396795.1 Candidatus Bathyarchaeota archaeon | reverse complement strand
GCTGATAAAAGGGATATGATAACTTTTATCGTTACAAATGGAACGATGCCTGAAGTATTAGAGAACATGGATCCGCTACCATTCCAACTTTACGTAAGTGTTCCAGCGCCAGACAAGAATACGTATATTAAAATAGTTAGACCACTTATTAGAGACGCTTGGGAGCGACTAAACAGAACACTAGAACTGCTTCCAAGCTTAGAAACACGAAAAGTTTTAAGATTTACGGTGATTAAGGGCTGGAACACGCTAAATATTGAGAGCTACGCAAAGATTGTGGAGAGAGCAAATCCAGACTTCATTGAAGTTAAAGCATATGAGTGGGTTGGACAGAGTAGAGAAAGGTTACCGAGAGAGGCAATGCCGTACATGGAGAATGTAGAAGAGTTCGCAAGTAGCCTGGCAAATCTAACAGGGTACGAGATTAAAGGTAAATATGAGCCGAGTGGAGCAGTGCTTCTCTCTTAGCATCATAATATAATAAGTACAGTTTACTGCAGAAATCTCAACTTTTGGCTTGGCAGAATCTAAAATTTGTTAGACGTGATGTGTATAGGCTAGAAAGGAAGTGATAAGTTAAATAAGCAGGTTATAAGCGTTTAAATAAATAAATGAATATTTATCCGGTAAAAATAGTCGGGGTGTTAGAATTGGTCAGCAAAAAGAAGATTCAGGAATATGAGGAGAAGATGAAACAAGCCTTAGCTATTCTCGGACAAGTATCGGAAGATAATACGACGCCAAGGAATATAAGAAGAACTGCTAAGGAGGCAATGGATATCCTGCAATCAACACAATATACACTTGGTGTCAGAGCTTCAAATGCTATATCAGTCATAGATGAGATATTGCAAGATCCTAATATGCCACCTTACACCCGAGTAAGGCTCTGGAACGTCATAAGCTTACTTGAAGGGATAAAAGACTAGCAAAATTATTATATTTAGAAATTCTATTCAATCTAGGTGAATTTTGTGCCAAAAGAATTAGTGGCAATTGAGCCTCGGAAGCCGGCTTTAGTGGATTATGAGGAGCCTCCTCTTAAACCCAATCAAATACGTATTAAAAGCACTTTCTCAGCGGAGAAGCATGGAACAACACTATCAATATATAGGGGTTTATCGCCCTTCTCTGACAAGGTATTTGATCCTGAAATCGGACTATTTCTTCCAAGGGAAACGCGCAAGGGATGGACTGTTTCTTTTCCAATTAAACTTGGTAACATGACTGTTGGCACTGTGGTTGAGGTTGGAGAGAATGTTAAAAGATTTAATGTAGGCGATAGGGTTTATGGTTATCTGCCAATACGCGAAACGCATACTGTTAATGAGGAGAGTGTTAATCCGGCGCCTCCTGAGCTTAGCGATGAGGAGATTGTCTGTATTGATCCGGCTACGGTTGCTTTGATGGCTGTCCGTGAGGGGCATGTTAGGCTTGGTGATACGGTTGCTGTTTTTGGTTTGGGTGCTATAGGGCTTATAGCAATCCAGATGGCTAAGCTTTCTGGAGCATTACTTGTAATAGGAGTCGAGCCTATAGAAAAAAGGCGTAATCTAGCTAAACTTTATGGAGCGAATGTACTAATCGACCCTAGATCATGCGATGCAGGCTTAGAGATCAGGAGGGCTACCGACTGGAAGGGTGTTGACATATCTATAGAGACTAGCGGATCCTACTCGGCTCTGCATCAGGCGATTAGAGGAACAAGATATGGTGGAACAATAGTGCCAGTCTCATGGTATCATGGCGAGGCAAGGGGCTTAAATCTTGGTGAAGAGTGGCATTTCAACCGGCAGGTGATGGTTTCAGGGGCACGTGTTGAAAGCGAACCATACAGGGACTATCCATTATGGGATAGAAGGAGAGATTACGAAGTCGTGATAAGTTTGTTTAAGCGGAAGCTTTTAATGGTTGACGGAATTCTTTCGCCAATAGTGCACTTCAAAGATGTTGTTGAAGCCTATAAGATGATTGATGAGAAACCCGAGGAAACAATTAAATTAGGCGTTAAATATAGCTAAGAAAGGAGAAGGTTGATGTCTAGACGTGAAGCAATGCTCTATGAAATTATTCAAGATAATAAAATTAAATGTAATCTCTGTGCTCGTAGATGCATAATATCTGAGGGTGGGGTAGGCTTTTGCGGTGTCAGAAGGAATGAAGGTGGAAAACTCTACTCGCTGAATTATGCTAAAGCATGCGCAGCTAACATTGACCCTATAGGCAAAAAACCGCTCTCGCACTTCCATCCAGGAGCGCTGGTAATGTCAATAGCAACAGTGGGATGTAACTTTAGATGCCAGTTTTGTGATAATTGGAGTATAAGTCAGGAGAAGGATATTATTGGTAGAGATTTTCCGCCTGAGGATGTTGTGAAGGCTACATTAGAGCATGGGTGTCAGGGGATAAGCTACACTTACACTGAGCCAACTATCTTCTTCGAGTACGCGTATGACACTGCTATTTTGGCTCGTTCTCGCGGCTTATTTAATACATTTGTCACGAATGGTTATATGACGTTGGAGGCTATTGAAGCAATTGCGCCATATTTGGATGCTGCAACAGTTGACTTTAAAGGTGGTGGAGATCCTGAGTTTTACAAAAGGTTTTCTATGGTACCGTCTGTTGATCCGATATTTGAAGCTCTGAAGGAGATGAGAAGAAGAAACATACATATAGAGGTAACTAATCTTGTTGTGCCAAAAATCGGTGACTCACTTGAGGGAATAAAGGCGTTAGCATCATGGATTAAGGAAAACTTAGGTAAGGATACGCCATTCCATCTGCTAAGATTTCATCCAGATTATAAACTGACCGATATACCGTCAAGAAATTAGGACTCTTGAAAAAGCTTATGAGACTGCAAAGGAGACTGGATTGAACTATGTTTACTTGGGGAATGTTCCAGGTCACAAATATGAGAACACTTATTGCCCCAACTGTCAAGAGATGGTAATAAGAAGATATGGATTTGACATCGTGAGATGGAACCTAACAGCCGACATGAGATGCCCAAAGTGTGGACATCATGTTGCAATAAAGGGGAAATTTCATAGGACAGGTCTTTCATTTCCGTACCCAATAATTTAACAAATGAATTTACTAAATTTTTGAACTTTTAATTTCCCAATCTAATATCTAATGCTTTAGGGTATTAATGTTATTTCTACTAATGAGAAGACTAATATTAGTATTGTTAATCCAGTGATCGCTGTTACTTCCATAAGCTTTCTTGAAGCATCGCCCTTTATACCTCTTTCAATTAAAAATATAAGGCCGCCCATTGCATGCAAATACACTAGAATTATTGCTAGAATTCTTAGGAATCTATCAACATGAATCTTCCTTGGTTCATAAATAGCCTTAATCTCCGGATTCAGCATTTGGTACCCACTCAAGAGGTACATTGAAGCTAACACCAAAAGCGGTAGAGAGGTAAATTCAATTATTAACAAGGACAATTTCACCAACGTAGCTCTTTTAATCATATACTTCTAACCCCTCCTAGATTCAATGTATTCCCAAATATCTTCAAATGACAAATAACTGGGAATTTTTGGGACCCCGATGGGCACTATATACAGAGGTTTTTCTTCTGGTTTAGCATTAATAACTCTAGATACTGAATCGTCATGAAAAGCTCCAACAACTACGACACCATAACCAAGGGCTGTTGCTATAAGATATACGTTTTGGCCAGCGTGCCCTGCTTCCATTGGAACATACCTGGTTTTGCCCCTCTCGCCATAAACTGCTGTTGTTCTCTCAAAAACAGCGCAAATGACTAAGCTTATTGGAGCCTCCCCAACCCATTCCTGCCCTAGAGCGGCCTCCCTTAAGTTAGTGCGGCGATCGCCCTCACCAATTAATAGCAAGGTATGGCTGTTCGGCTCATATTTATAGACTCCAGCTTTAAGAACGCCATCCTTTATCAAGACCCCTCTTTCACCAGCTACGACATATATTTCTAGCGGATATGTAGCTCCAGCACTTGGAGAAGCCCTAAATCCTCGTGTAGGTTCAGTTATGCCGTAAGCAGCCCATAAAATCATGGCAAGATCAACAATGTTTATAGGGTCATCCTTGTAATCTCGAATACTTCTTCTAAGTAAAATGGATTCCTCAACAGTCAATTTGCTAACTTTTTGAGGTAATGGAAGAAGGATTTTACCTTCGGATAGAATTGTTGTATTTGTCACTGCAGCTCGTTTCGGGGGTGCAGTGACGTGAAAAGCATAAAAGATTATCGACACTGTTAGAATTATCGATAGAAACCATGCTATCTTCTCATATAACTTAACCAAGTCTTAAAACCTCCAGGAACTCCTTAAAAACACTATTGATTTCCAGCATATAAATATCAATCCTTGAAAAACTTTTCCTAAATTCTTAATAATTTCTCTAAGCATTATTTTCCTTAGATGGTTCATGTGGCGTATTCTCAGAAGAGATGCCATAGAAGTGCTAAACGACGAGAGAGCTAAGGCGAGCTTAGCGAGGTACTTTGCCGTTATGAGAAACGATAAATTGGCCAAGTTTATGATCGCGAAGAGACTCCCGGCAGAATTTGACGAAAATGATTCTTTAAGGGATTTATGGTTTAAACACGAAAAGTTGACTGAAGAGTTTCATAGGCTTCAAGATGAGTTAGATTCTGGAAGAGTAAACCTAGAAAACTTAGATTCACCAGAAAAATCTTACCTAGACCTTAAGATCGCCATCGCTAACAAGATTCTTGAAAGTTGCCACTTCTGCAATAGGCAATGTGGAATAAACCGTCTGAAGGGCGAATTAGGTTACTGTAAATGTGGAACTCAAATAACAGTCTCCTCAATTTTTGAGCATATTGGTGAAGAGCCTGAGCTAGTCCCTTCTGGAACAATATTCACAATGGGATGTACAATCCGATGCCTACACTGCCAAAACTGGACCATATGTGTAACGGGAGATAGTCTGGTTTTACTCTCAGACGGCACATTAACTGAGATCAATAAAATTTTCAATGAATCAGCTAATGGTGAACCAAGAGAGCTCTTGGGAAGTCTTTGTGTGCCAACAAATCTAAACATTTTTTCAATCGATGAAAAAGCAAAGGCTACTATAGAGCTTTGTGATGGCGTGTCTAAGAGATTAGCTAATGACCTTATAGAGATAATGACGCGGACTGGAAGAAAAATCGTGGTTACACCGAATCATTTATTATATACATGCCATAATGGACTTATAATTCCAGTTTCTGCTGAGAAATTAAGGAAAGACGATTACATAGCTGCTCTCAAGTTTATACCTGAGATTAAAAGCTTCTCAAAAATAAATATTGGGAACCCTGCGCCCAAAGCTTTTTATAGGTCGCTTCAGCCCGTCGTTATTACATCAGAGCTGTGCCGAGTCATAGGATACTTACTTGGCGATGGACACCTTTATAGATACGATAGGAAGGGTCTCTACAATATAGTGTTTACCAATGCTGATCAATCTTTAATTGAGGATTATGTCAACTGTTTTAAAAGAGTCTTTGGTTTAGAACCAAAAGTGCTCAAATATAAGGGAATTTTTCGAGCTATGGTGAGATCCATTGATGTTTTTAACTTCCTGAGTGAAGTTGCTCCGCAACTATTAGCTTGCTCCAAATTTAGGGAGGTTCCACCAATAATTATGCGAGCTGACAATAGC
>JAGTRH010000095.1 GCA_018396795.1 Candidatus Bathyarchaeota archaeon | reverse complement strand
CATCCAGCGGAGGTGTTAAAATTTGATTGGCTTCTCAAATTTAGCTTCTCTTCCTCGTTTAAGAAATTATTTAAGCTGTAGAATATCGAGCTACGATAAAACAGGAGGAAACCTGGATGCTTGGCTAATTAAAAATGGCGAAAAGAAAGTAATAGCTGATATTAAGGGACCAGCATGCATTAAACATATATGGATGACACTCGGAATCCCGAAAGAAGATTACCTACGGAGAATAATTCTAAGGTTTTATTGGGATAATTGCTTAGAACCAAGTATTGAATGTCCGATAGGTGATTTTTTCGGCATGGGGCATGGTATACGAAAGAATTTTGTTTCATTACCACTTCAGATGAGCCCACAAGAAGGAAAAGGTTTCAATTCATAAGGATAGGGCAATTATAGAAGTTGAAAATCAGGGCGAGAAAGAGTATTGGCATTACTTTTACATTGACTATGAACTTTATGATTCTGTTAAGTTCGTTGAGGATCTAGCGTACTTCCATGTTCAATGGAGACGTGAAGCTGATACAAACGGTTGGGCTTACAGAGAAAAACTTAGTTCCCAATCAATGATGAGAGATCCGAGGTGGTATAATAAGGATGGCAGAGATAATTACGTAATTCTAGAGGCTGAAGGAAATGGGATCTACTGCGGTGCACATCTAGACATAGATTGTTTCCGCCGTAACCCAGATGACTGGTATGGTGAGGGTGATGACATGATTTTTATTGATGGAGAGGAATATCCGTCCATGGTACTGGAACAGAGGACTGGTTCAACTGCGCTTATTGTCCACACAGGAATATAATGCACCATATCACGGAGTAATTTTATATAATGGAACAAAAAGCTGGCCTTGGAGAGGTAAGCAGACAGTATACCGATATTATATTGAAGACCCAATAAGGTTCTACAAAAGTATAAAAGTAACCATCGAACATGGACACGCTAATAGTTTAAGCTTGGATATTTCAAGCACAGCCTATTATTACTTATCAGAACCTAAGAGAGGTGGGCCTTCATTACCACCTGTTGAGGAAAGATTGCCCAGACCTGACGAAGAGGTGTATGCACCGGAAAAATAATTATTCATGAATCTACCTACGTTAGGAAGGCGGTGAAGTAGTTTTGGTTTATATTTCAATAGTCGGCGCTGGCAGTGTAGTTTTCTCCGGCAGTTTTATAAGGGACTTATGCTTGACAAAGAGCCTTTGGGGTAGCACGGTTACTTTAATGGATATAGATAAAGAGCGGCTGGGAGTTGTTCATAATCTCGCTTTAAGATATAAGGATGAAGTTAAAGCTGATCTCAAAATTAGAGCTACGCTTGACAGAAAGGAGGCTCTGGAGAATGCTGATTTTGTGATATCAACAGTGAAGGTTGGCGGTTATGATTCAATGGAGGCTGAAAGAAGAATATCGGAACAGTACAATTACTATAGAGGTATAGGAGATAGGGTGAGCGATTATTATGGGGGTTTTGCAGCATATCATCAATTAAAGTTCTTCCTAGACCTCGCAATTGACATGGAAGATTTATGTCCAGATGCCTGGTTGATTGAAACAGCGAACCCGGTTTTCGAGGGAACAACATTAATCTCTAGAGAGACAAAAATAAAAGTCATAGGAGTTTGCCATGGACATTTCGGATATAAGATTATAGCTAGTGCTTTAGGGCTTAATCCAGAGGAGGTTGATGCCCAAATGGCTGGCTTCAATCACTGCATATGGTTGACGCATTTCCTACATAAAGGAAGAGATGCTTATCCACTTATTGATGAATGGATTGAAAAGGAGGCGCCAAAGTATTGGAAGAGTAAAACATATCTTAAGGGCGCCCCTTGGCTAACAGAGCAACTATCACCAGCAGCAGTAGAAATGTATAAGCTTTACGGCTTATTTCCAATTGGAGATACCGTGAGAAGCGTATCCCCCTGGTGGTTTCACACAAGCCTAAAGACCAAGCGTAAATGGTTCGGTCCGATGGGGGGTTTTGACTCAGAGATTGGATGGTCATTATATTTGAACTCGTTAAAAGAGAATCTTAAGCGTATGTACGAGGCTGCTAGAAACAATTCTATTTCGTTAACTAGCATTCTTCCTCCAGTCATGAGTGGTGAACAGCATATTCCCATTATTGATGCTATAGTGAATGACAAGGAGACAAAACTGCAGTTAAACGTTCCTAATAAAGGCGCTATAACAGGTATACCGGAAAATGTTGTAGTAGAGGTTCCAGTGATCGTTAGTGGACGAGGTGTTCAAACGATTCACATAGGTGATCTGCCAAAACGCATAATGCTATTTGTTATGATGCCTAGAATGCTCAGGATGGAGCAAATTTTACAAGCATTTCTAGAAGGTGACAGAAAAAGCTTACTTTTAATGCTAATGGAAGATCATCGAACAAAATCTTTCAACAGAGCTAAAGCCCTAGTAGATGAACTATTGGCGCAGGAATGGAACGCAGAAGTTGCGAAGCATTACGTTTGGTAAAAGGTTTACCAGGGAAGTTTGCCGTATCTTTTTACATAATTTACTAAGCCGTCGTTAATTAAAATTTCTAGCAATGCTGATGGCATGGGTTTAATGTTGTACACCTCATTTCTAGTCAAATTCTTCACGTATCCTTCTGTTAAATTAATTTCTAGAATATCTCCCTCAATTATATTACGCGTTTCTTTGCATTCAACTACTGGCAACCCCAAATTTATTGCATTCCTGTAAAATATCCGCGCAAATGAATCGGCTACAATTGCACCTATGCCTATATGCTTCAGGACTAATGGAGCTTGTTCGCGACTTGAGCCACACCCAAAGTTTTTTCCGGCCACAAGTATGTCACCACTCTTGACCTTCTCAGCAAAGTTCGGTATCAATGCCTCCATAGCGTGTCTTGAAAGTTCATCTATGTTTGTTATACTTAGTTTATATTTTCCTGCAATAATTAAGTCGGTGTTTATGTTATCACCAAACTTCCAAACCCTGCCTTTAATCTTAACATCCAAATTATATCGCCTCCTTTCCTCTAATGGTTTAGCAGCCTTCTTGGATCAGTTATCCCACCTTCCAGAGCTGTTGCAGCGGCCGTTGCTGGCGAAGCCAAGTATATTTCCGCTTCAGGACTACCCATCCTACCCTTAAAGTTCCTATTGGAGGTTGAGAGGCAAACTTCGCCTGGAGCAAGTATTCCTTGGTGTGCACCTGCACATGGACCGCATCCGGGACTGCATACTATGCAGCCAGCCTGCACGAAGACTTCAATTAATCCCTCTTTTAAGGCTTGTAGGTATATGCTTCTTGATGCTGGAGCAATTATTGCTCGAACGCCTTTTTTAATTCTTCTTCCCCTAAGTATTTCAGCTGCAACTCTTAGATCCTCTAGACGCCCATTTGTGCATGATCCGATAAAGACTTGATCAACCTCTATGCCTTCAACATCTCTTATTGGTTTAACGTTATCCACTGAATGTGGGCATGCAACTTGCGGCTCTAGATCCGAAACGTTGACGCATATTTTTCCTGCGTAATCAGCATTTTCATCACTTATTAATATAATAGTATCCTCTTTTTTAATACCTAAACTGCATAAATAGTTTATTGTTTTAACATCAGGTTCCACTATGCCTGATTTGGCACCCATCTCAACAGCCATATTACAGAGAGTTAAACGTCCGTCGATACCCATTAATTTAACTGTTGACCCGGAATATTCGATGCTTTTATACGTTGCCCCATCGGCTCCAACAATCCCTATAATTTTCAATATAACATCTTTTGGCTGAACCATAGGTGGCAAAGAACCATTTATCTCAATTTTAAGAGTCTCTGGAACTTTAAACCATAATTTGCCGGAAATGCAAACAGCGGCCATTTCGGTTGAGCCTATTCCGGTTGCGAATGCTCCTAACGCTCCGTATGTGCAAGTATGTGAATCGGCACCAACAACTAATGTTCCTGGACGAATAAGTCCAGATTCGATCATTAACTGATGGCATATGCCTGAACCAGCATCGTATAGGTTTGCGCTATACTTTTGTACAAACTCGCGCATAACTTTATGAACCTTGGAGAAATTTTCTGTGGCACTGGGTGCAACATGGTCTATGATTAGAAATACCCGTGATGAATTCCAAAGGCTTTGACCTCCCATTTCCCTAAATGCTTCTATCGCTAGGAGCGCGGTGCCATCATGCATCATGGCGGCATCAACTTTGGCTATAACTATATCTCCTGCATACGCATCTTTTCCAGATGCTAAGCTAAATATTTTCTCTGCAATTGTTTTACCCATTTTCGGTCAACTTATCTAAGAATGGAGAAAGGGTAATTAAAAAATATTATTGTTGGCCTAAATTATTTACTTTATTAATATCTTTGGGCTCAGTGAGCCTGTAAACACTCCCAAAACCCTCAATTCTTTTAACAATATTTTCTTTCTCAAGTCTCTTTAAGCGTTCTCGGATTATTCTTCGTGATGCTCTTCCTCTCATAGATTGAACCTCTCGCGTTATAGATGAAATATTTAAATCGCCTTTGATTGCTAAGGCTTGGATTATATATCTGGAGATTTCATCGTTAACGATCGGCTCGCGTTTTGTATAAAAATCTGCAACCTTTAAGCGGGACAATATTTTTAAGGGCTCGTCATATAAGCCTAAAAACATCTTAGTTAACCTCAAAGATTCTAATGATCCACTATATTTCGGGTCAGCTAGAACAATTTGTTCAAGAACCTCAAGTTTGCTCATTATTAAATCTAGTTTCCGGCTTATTTCTTCTAAAGAGGGCGCCCTCTTTATCTTCCTCATTTGAATTCACGAAATATTATCCCACTAAACCTAATAAACATGATGAAATTACCGTGTGAAAAAAGTTTTTCAAGGAACACCAATAATATTAAAAGGATTCTCATTTTATATCAAATAAAATTTATTGGAGGAGCGAGTTTGATTGAGAGATGTGATTTAGGCGAAATTCTGGACATGTTAAAAAAAGTCTCTGTAGCAACAGCCTACAGTCTCTTAGGAGAATCTAGAGCCAAACATTTGCTTACTGGAGTTAAACCCCTAATGCCAAACATGAGGGTCATTGGACCAGCTCTAACAATTCAATACATTCGTCAGGAAGTAGCTCTGAAAGAAAATTTTAGAGGAAACGCGGTTCATGACGCATACGATTTAGTGAACGGCGGAGAAGTTATTGTTGCAGCCTCACTTGGTAGAAGCGATGTAGGGGTCTTTGGTGACTGTATAACATTTGGCTTTAAATGTAAGGGTGCCGCCGGGATAGTTACCGATGGAGGTATTAGGGATAGCCCATACATAATGAAGATCGATTTCCCGGTTTTCGCAAAAAATACGACTCCAGAGCATATAGGTGGTATAATAGTTCCATACAAAGTTAATGTTGAAGTCATATGTGCAGGGGTGCATATAAGGCCAGGAGATATAATAATGGGTGATGCAGACGGAGTTATATCAATACCAAGGGAAAAAGCCATGGAAATAGCCCTAAAAGGAGAGGAGATAGAAATAAAAGAGGATGCTATCAGGAGAATGCTCGCTTCAGGTGTATCTCTTAGGGATTCATATCCACCAAAACCAGATCTTTTAGAAAAATTCCTTAAAAAGTGACATGGGGGAAGAAAAAATAGTTAAAGTGATACTCTTTTTTCCCCTTTAAAGAAGATTTTCT
>JAGTRH010000094.1 GCA_018396795.1 Candidatus Bathyarchaeota archaeon | reverse complement strand
GCCATAAAAAATTCTATAAATATATGCCATACAAATCCTCCTTAACAAAAGAAAGTTGATTTTTAAAACTATTTTTCAGAAAGATATTAATGAAAATTATTTCTTGCAGAATCTGCCGCAATATGCTGATAAAAATTGTTCTTCTATGATACTTAAATAATTCTTATGTGATTCAATTACTCTATTTTAGGACTTTTCCAGTCTCTATGAACCACAAATATAGGTCTAGTTCACCTAAACTGAGCCCGGTTTCCAGAGATATTTTGCTAAGAATTCTTTCAATCTCCATGTATTTACGCTTAGTTAAAGTTTTTGGTTTATTAATTAGGCCGTACTTTGATAAGAGGTTAATTATATGAAAATCTATTATGGCAAGGTTCATGAAGCCTATATTTCTAAGGAAGTGGCTTGCCTCCTTATAACCTAGCCCCTTAACATTTTTCACAAGCCATTCTCTCAAGGACCTCTCCTCAACCTGTGATCTTAGGGTCCGCTCCAACTGATGAATTATTTTTCTCGCCTCAACAATATATTTAGCCCTTAAATCTGGATGGCGATGGCCTAGAACCCTGAGTTTATCCGCCAAATCACGCTCAGAGAGATTTATAAAACCTTCATCAATTTCCATTTGGATCCTTAAAGTCTTTTCTGCACTAAAATTCGCTGTTAATATACAAAAGCAAAGCTCCTTGAAGATTTCATTAATAGGCTTATATCTATTCTCTTTAAATTCCTTTATCCTAGCGTTAACTAGATCCTTAACCTCACTGTTTTCAAGTTTTCTAACAAGGCTCACTAGATCGTTTAAGCCGTCCAAAATCATGAATTATTCTCCTAAAGGCTATTCTGTTTAACCCTTTAAAAACCACCTAATAACCTTACCAAAAAGCATTCTTGAAACTACTCATGCCGTCAAGTTAAATTAGTTTCATACTAATTGACTACAACTCTTTATTAAGAGTTTTAGGAGGAGTGGTAGTTTAGAGCGTTACAATAAACATTAGCCTTTCTATAAGCTCCTTATATCTATTTCTTATCGTTACCTCAGTAACCTTTGCTATTTCAGCTATCTCTCTTTGCGTCCGCTTCTCGCCAACCAGGACTGAGGCTATGTAGCTTGCGGCAGCCGCTATGCCTGTTGGACCCCTACCAGAGGTAAGTTTAAGCTCCGATGCAATTGAAAGAATTTTGTTAGCGATCTCCTCGACCTTCCCTTGCATCGTAAGCTGATTTGAGAATTTAGATATATAGTGGCTTGCCCTTAAAGGCGGTATGGCGAGATTAAGTTCCTTAACAAGGAAACGATAGCTCCGCCCAACTTCCCTCTTGCTTATACTTGCCGCGTTAGCTATCTCATCCAACGTTCTTGGAAGACCGCATTGTCTACAAGCTATATAAACAGCTGCTGCGCTTATTCCCTGTATTGACCTTCCACGTATAAGGTGCTCTTTAACAGCCTTTCTATAAATTACAGAGCTAGTTTCAAAAATGCTCTTGGGTAAAGATAGAACATTTGCAATCTTTGTAATCTCAGATAAAGCGAATGCGAGATTTCTCTCTATAGCATCAGAAACTCTTATTCTCCTTTGCCATTTCCTGAGCCTATACATTTGTGCCCTCTGATTAGCATCAAACTTTTTACCAAAAAAGTCTCTATCATGCCAGTCGATCATGGTAGATAAACCTTTATCATGAATGGTGAATGTTACTGGTGCACCAGCTCTGGCCCTCTTATCCCTCTGTTCATTATCAAAAGCCCGCCATTCAGGACCTTGATCCGCAATCTTCATATCCACCACATAACCGCATTCCATGCAAACTACTTCGGCAGACTCATAATCTCGCATTAGCCTTGTGCTACCACATTCTGGGCAGCGCTGAATATCTCGAAATATCGGGGGAAGAGAGCCGCTCTCTTCATCCTCACTCATTTTACCTCTTCCCCTTCAAATGTTTAGTTTTATGCATAATATAGATAGGAGAATTAACGATCTTCCTTGGATCCTGATTTTTAACCTCTACCTCAATGTAGGGTGATTTTACAGGGCCAAAGATATCATGGACGATGCCAATCGGCTTCTTTTTTATGTCGAAAACTGTTGCGCCGATCTTTGGGAGGACTTCAGCCTTAACTATGGCCCTATTACCAGGGCCTACGTGGAGAACTTCACCAATCTTCTTCAAGTCACTACCCCGCTTAGAAAGGATGGATAAAAAGATGAACTCAACCAATTATTTAAACATTTCTAGGGTCAGCCTATGCGGAGAGTTTAACTATTTCGGACGCGATCTCCCTTAGGATCTGACCCTTTCGTTTCCTATCTTTTCCTAAAATAATAAAGCCCATTTTAATCCACGGAAAGCGGGGATGAGCCGCCTCCGGGGAGATTTCATAATTTAAGCCGAGATTTTTAACGGCTTTCTCAAGTATAGCAACGCTTGGCGAGGGAACACAAAGTTTTTTTGCTAATCGCCTCCCCTCACGCCTGGTTCTTAATGAGTCGAAATATATAGGCCATAAAATTATTGCGTCTTTTCTTTGCATCTCAAAACTCCTAAGCAATTCTGTAACAGAATTCTGCCTCCACCAGGAATAAATTTTACTTTTTCTTGTCAATTAGTACCGCGTTGAGAACACCATTCTGTCCCGGTCGCGAGGTCACTTTAGCCGTTCCTAGGGGTGTCTCTATTAGGCAACCCCTGGTCATAACCCCTCTTCTGTCATAATCTATGTTGGCCGGGTTCTTTATTACCCTAATAATTTCAACTTTCTTAGTCTCTCCGGTTTCTGGATCTGAAACATTCGCCCAGTTGGCGCTTACCAACCTAATTTTTATATTACCACCCCTTCTTCGGTCTACCTTAGTTTCTTGCTCACCCAGTATTGTCTCCGTTGGGAATGACCCAGTCTCATACTTCCGCTTTCCCCTATAGGGTTTTCGCTTTCCCCCAGTAGGCTTCCTTTTATGTAAGTCTCCATGCCAAACAGACATTCAGGTTACTCCTATCTTCTTAAGCTTCTTGAGAATTTAAGAGACAGCTCAGGCCAATATAAGTTTAACGGCTACTCTCGATAGAAAATCTCTTCATAAATGCATCTAAATAACTTTGAAGTTTCTCAAAATCTACCGGTGGTTTTGGAATTTCCATCTCACCCATATTTAATACATCAGCACTCATTTCATGCGGCTTCATATCTTCCAGAGCGCATTTAGCACAAATTGCAGCTCCCAAACCAGTTGCCTCTGGGAAAGTGGCCTTTAAGACCCTATTCTTTGGGAACAACGCTGACAAAATGCTCAAATAAATGTTATTCCTCGCAAAGCCTCCCTGAACCATTATGTCAACATTTTTCCCGTTGGTTATCAGGTTTATCGCCACGTAGGACTCTATTGCCAAATATAAGTTTAGCAGGTGATAGGCTTCTTTGGCACTTTTATTAAATGAGCTACCAACTATTCTTGCACCAGTTACTCTAGAACGCTGAAACTGACCCGAACCTTCAACTAAACCTGGCGCTATGAAATCCTCCTCCCTTCGCAGTATACCATTTAAAAGATTTACGTCAAAAGATATTCTCTCGGTATCCGCCGAAAACTTACTCCTTATAATCGCGGTATAGTAATCATATTCGTAACCCCCCTTAAACCTTGATGACCTAACAGGTCTGCCATAAGCATCAACGTAATACAGAACATCCATATATAAGTCGTCGCTTCTAGGATTAAATGATTCTCCAGGATGCATGAATACGCACCATGTACCTGTCGACGCCAGCAGAAAATTCCCACCTCTAATAATGTATGGTAGTAAACAGGCATTCGAGTCATGTATTCCCGGGGTTACAAGCAAATTCAAATTTCCAATCTTAAAGTCGCCTAACGGGCTCCAAACATCAAACATTTTAGGGGACCTAACGTCAACCATAAGACTCCTAGCGACATTACTCCATCCTTTTTCAGCAATATTATACAAATATGTGTGGCAGCCTATATTTGTGATCTCACTGGCTCTAAAGCCCGTAAGCATATACGTGAGGTATTGCGGCAGAAAGAGAACTTCATCCAAATCATTAAAGATTCCAGGGAACTTCTCTTTTATCCAGTAGACTTGTATTCCAGCATTTAGAAGCTGCCCATATGGGGGGGTTCCAGTTTGCATATAGAGCTCAAGTGGGCTTCCAAACTCATCATAAAACTTTTTCTTAATTTGCTCGTCAATCTCATGGTTGTAAGACACCACCGGCATTCTTAAAGTTCCCTTTTTAAGGTTTGCTATTGTCGCACCGAAAGTTGTTACCGCTAATGCTCCTATCCGCCACTTTTTAGATGCATCAAAAATCTTATCCTTCATCCAAGAAATAATGGAGTTGGTATCATCGCACAGTATCCCATCTATTTCCACTTCGCCAATCTTAATTGAATCCGAGTAAATTGGTTTCAAATCATCGGAGAATATGATAAATTTTTTATTTGATTTACCTATATCAAAAACCGCTATCGCTTTCTCCATAGAACTTTCACAAAGATTGGATAGCCCTCAGATACACATAAAATTTGCTGTCACTCACTGTCAGGTTCTGATCGCTGCTTTTCTATTTTCGCCATCTCTTCTCTCTCTTCCTTTCCGAGAGACGCTGGCAACATCTCTTCGCCGCGTCTTTCGAAGATTCTTTTTAGCTGTCGCCTCATAACCTGTAAGTTTCTGCTTAAACCAAAGTAATCAGCAAAGTAATCCGTAGTTCTTAAAATAATATCCTTGCTATCCCTTTCTCGCGTAATCAACCCCATTTCAGCGAGCTCCTTTATGTGGGCATATGCATGTCTACCCCGCACCTCAATAACTTTCTTCTGCGTTATTGGCTGCTTGTAGGCTATATAGGATAGCGTTCTTAGCGGCCCCGCTGTCAGAAGGGGTCTTATAGCTAACCGCTTAACCTTATCTGAGCATTCGTTTTTAAGTTGCATAACGAACCTCCCATCCTCAAACTCAAGTATTTCTAAGGCTGTATTACGCCGCTTATACTCCTCCATTAAAATCCTAGCGAGCTTCTGAACTTTTCTCTCAGAACGCGAATTTACGATGCTGCATAGAGTCTTTAAATCCAAGGGTCTTCCGGCCACATAAAGCGCTGCCTCAATAAGCCTAATTTTCGCCTCAATATCCTCTTTCATCCTTTTTCTTTTCTCCCCTTGTACCATCTGGTTATTACCCATCGAAGTTAAGTTAGCAACTAACGTTGCCATTTACACTCCCCTCCCCATTTAATGTTACATATATTTCGCCAAATTCTTCATGTTGCCACAAGGTTACTTTACCTTTCTGCGCCATGAATAAGAGTATTACAAAGATTCTTATCATCTCAATTCTATCTAAACCCATCGTCAGTCTCGAAAACGTTATAATCTCTCCTTTCTCGGCCATCAGCCGCATTTTTCTGGCTAGCTCATCAATTCTATTCTCAATCTCCATTAAATACGCGCTTATAGTCGGGATAATTTCTGGCGGTGGAAGAACAGGTTTCTGAGGCGCTTTAAGAGATAAAATTTTCTCATCCCTTAGCGCTTCGTCTAAGGCCTCTAAAAGATTTTGTATTGTTGTTGTAGTTAGCTCATAGCGTAGTGGCAAAGTTAGCGGTGGAGGTATAAAGTCAACACTCGGCTTCGGCGTAATGGATGGCGGCTCCTCAAGTTTTAGGAGTAAATTGGATTTAAGG
>JAGTRH010000093.1 GCA_018396795.1 Candidatus Bathyarchaeota archaeon | reverse complement strand
AGGCTGACGAAAGTTCCTCGTAAACATCTCTTATGTTCTTATCATCAACAGTTATTGATTCGTTCACTTCAATGCAACCATTTTTCGGCATATCTAAGTGGAACATAGGGATCATGCCGCTTGTAGCCATCGCTGCACCCATCTGTTTTAGGAGGTGCTCCTCAAAGTTTGGCAAACCACATATTAATGGAATTTTATCACCTAAAACTTTACCAAGGTGTATGCCTAACGCACCGTAATCAGTTTCACTTTCAATTTTCGCCTCAACCTTAACTAGTGCCGAAAATCGGCGGTTCTCCAACTTATGTAAACCGTAATCTGGGGTTTTACCAATCAATGCTGATGCTAAAGCGCTTGGTCCGCCTTCACGGTTTGTCCACGCGTTAAGTATGGAGTTGGCGTAAATCACTGCTGAAGATTCAGCCCAAGATAAGTGTACCCCACTTTTAGGCGGCTCCAGATAGTAGGGTGTACATGTTAAAGAAGTATCTACTCCCATTCCCTTATATAGGTCTATTATTTCTCTCTGCCTTTCAATTAAATCTGTTGGGATAAGCGTGAAAACTGGGTTCTCATAATCTATGCCAGAGGGATTTGTTGTCGCCTTAACTCTAACTCTTCCACCAGACTCCATTAATGCTCTGAGAAACTCTATTGGAGCATCGCCAATAGTCTTATAAGATACCCCGGAAATATGCGCTGAGTCTACTGGTATTAGGCGCTCAGCTCCATATAGGTCGCCTAGCTTAACAAGTATTCTCATCGAGACTTGGTATGCCCAACCTAATTCGCCATCGTAAATCTTCTCCTCCTCTTTAGTTAGATACATTCTTCCTCACTTCCTGAAGACTCTTATAACTCCAGTTTCACTGTTAACTTCAACAGTGTCACCAGTGTTTATCTTCGTAATGTCCACATTATCGATCATTGGTATGTTGGCGATAACGGCGCCAACGACGACAACTGGATCAGCTATAAAATTTAATATCGCTTTAGGCGCTAAACCGTTTTTGGCAAGAGAGTAAAGAACGAAGCTACCAACTGTTGAGCCGCGTCCATGTGGAAAGCATAAGATTGAGTCCTTAATGCTCCTCCCAAATAGATCATGATTCTTCTCGATGATCACTCCGCTTTTTGAGTCGACACCACCCAGAAAACTAAGTGGTCTCGCTGAGACTAATGCCATCCCTTTAGCATATCCAGAAACTATTGGTCGACCTTTAAGTATGAACTCCACCTTTATCACCTTAATGCGCTTTAATCAGTAAGAGATTCTCATAGAGAATGGGAGTTCGCCAAATAATCTCTCCGAGATCTCCTGAACTTTCCTCAAATACTCCTCCTCCGTGTAAACTCTTAAAATATTCATAAAGCCTTTCAGTAGATCGAATATGCCGGAGACCTCGCTCAATCTACCCGAGATCTTTCTTCCATCTCTAGTCTTTTGGAAGACGGGTATCTCCATAGGCTCAAGCGGGAAAGCATGATGATATGGGACTGAGGGAAGCGTTGGAACATCGATTATGATGCTCTGCGGGTCTACACCAGCCTCCTCGGCTATTTGATCCCTTATGCGGTTTCTTATGCCCTCGACATTAAAAATGGTTGATACAATTTTATCTCTGATATAGAATGGCGGTGGATCATACGCGCACTTTATCAGTTTACGCCTCTCCAGCCTCTCAATTATCTCCCTAGACTTCTCGCACTCCTTCAATTTCGTCCACAAACTGTAATCATTCAAATTCAAGTAATCTTCTGGAGTTTTAAAGTCCACTAGGCCTAATTCATCTCTAGCTTGCTCCATGGCCACGGCAAGCATGATCTGAACAGCTCTTCCAACCCTATGGAAGTAAATGCTCTTAAATGATTCTATCCGCGCTAATATGAATGATTCTAAAGCTGATAGAGCTCCGATATCTACTGAAAGGTTTCCGTCAATAACGTCTAAGGTGCGCACCAAGCGGATAACATCTACAAAACCATATTCGGCGCCAGTATGATAGGTGTCTCTGACAACGAAGTCTAATTTGTCAGCATCCACGGCGCTTCTAATTACTTGGTTCATAAATGCCATTTTAGGCTTATTTAGGCGTCCAATCGCGAGGGCTCCTACAACATTTGGATCAAAACCTAAGCTGTTTATTACATCTCTTAACTCAGAGTTGGTAATAATCCAAAGGGTCATATCTTCATGTGTCTTACCAAGAAACTTTGTGAGTATGTGCTCGAAAATATGTGAGAAGGGCCCATGCCCAACATCGTGGAGTAAAGCAGATATCCTTATCATTTGAGCCTCATCTTCAGTTAAAATCTGGGATAATTGCGGATTATCAACCATTAGCCCCGCGAGATACATAACGCCGATCGAATGCTCAAACCGTGTGTGGTTAGCTCCGGGATAAACGTATTCAGCACCGGCTAGCTGCCTTATTCTGCGCAGTCTCTGGAATGGAAATGAGTCTATAATTTCCTTCTCAGCCTCCGTTATGTAAACATAGCCATAGATTGGATCTTTAATCTCGCCCCAATATTTACGCTTGGACATAAGCCCTCAATCCATCTAAAACAGCATATATTATGATTTCCGATTAATTAATCTCTTTCTTCTTTGAGGAGAAACATTTATTGTTGAGTAAATTATTAGTATTTTTGGAAGAGTTAAGAGGATGAAGGCGGATAAAGTTTTCAACAATAGATATTCTTTAAGGCTTACACAAGGGAATTCTCTTTTTCATCATAATTGCGAGGTTTTTGGTTTTATTATCGTTCTCTCGCTTTTTATTGGCGGTATGCTGAATTGTAGTATGGCAGAGGAGGCTGTAGTAAATTTCGATTTCAACGTCGAGGTTTTAGCAGGTGACACTCTCGCGGTTTTTATATGGCCGCCCGTAGAGAATTTATCAGTCGACTGTAATCCATTGAAATCAAGCGGCTTCAGAGTTTTATTCTCATCAAGGGAAGTGCAGTATGGAGGGAGACAAGAGATTTCAGTAGTATACATGCAGCCAAGGACGGAGGGAGTTTATAATGTTATATTATCTTTTAGCTCTAATGTTAAATGGAATGGTACTTTAGGAGTCTACACTGGTACCGTCGAATTCTATAAACGGGTTGGCTCCGTAGATTTTACGTCTCAAGGCTACCTTATAACTCTCCACACTATTGGGATGAAGCCAGTAGATAATCAAACATCAAGCTACAAAATCAACATTACACTAAAGGCTTACAGCAGTACTTCCTCAAATCCCTTCTTCTTCAAATTTCCTACCCCAGTTAACATGGCTTTATTTATCTTAGTTATCGTAGCGGCAGTTTACATTAATGTCTTCTTTATATTGGATTCGTTTTTTAAGAGTAGGACGGAAGGCATATCAAAAGTTCGCTGGGTGCTAGTTGGATTACTAATTCTTGCAAGCATCTACATTCTATACCAGATATATGGCTTGTTCTCTGGCGGTGAAATATATGTATGAGGATAAGGAAGATGAGTTTACAGGGCAATGGTGGTATAATAGGCCAAGACTGAGGAAGATATTTGCGCCACTACTTTACTTAACTTCATGGCAGTATAGATTATGGAGATTTTTACAGAAGCCGCCTGAAAAGAGGAGAGCTGAGGCTGAGAAAAGGGCTAAGGTAATAAGGAAAAGAATGGACTTTCCAAAAGTGACGAGAGCTGATGTCGTTGGAAGGGATGATGAATTTGAGAGAGTTCTTTTGAGCGCCTATTATCATATATTCCGAGACCCAGAGGTTCGCAAAAGTAGCCCGGTTCCGCCGCCAAAGGTTTTCATTTTAAAGGGGGGTTCTGGTAGTGGAAAAACATTTTTTGCCGAGGCATGTCAGAGAGAGATTTTTGAGGCTGGCTTAAAATATAGCTTAATAATTCATTACGCTTCGCTAAAGCCCGAAGAAGTTTATACCATGTGGTATGGTAGGAGCGCTCAGCAGCTTAGTGCCTTCTTTGAGACTGCCTTCCAGAGACCCAGCGTGGTGTTGATTGACGAGTTTCAGGCTTTTGGAAGCCGTTTTACATCCTCGACTGAAGTTGGTATGGAAGAGAAGAGAGTTCAAACAGTTTTCTTGGAGAAAATTGATGATCTCCAAAAGAAGAATTACAGATGTATTCTGCTAATATCTACAAATGAATATGAGACTATCACTGAAACTCTCAGGCGAAGAGGCGTAGTGGGAACAATAGATCTCGACGGCGGGATTACCAGACCTATGCTTATTGAGATAGCTAAGAGAAATTGCCAAAAATATGGTTTAGATCTTAATCCCAGCGAGATAGTTGAAATCCTTGAGGACACCTTAAGGAGTGTTGGTGGAACAAAATTAACTCCCGCAGATATATGTAATGCATTTGATATCGTTATGAGCGAGAAGTATAAACCCATACAACGCAAAATTATAGATAAAGTACTATTAAAGGCTAAGGATGACCCGCAAATAGAAACTATTAGAAAAGACGTAAGATTAAGCGATTTTAGAGATGTGGCCCGTAAGCTAAAGAGTTACACATCCGCTGAGAAGACTGAGGCTGCGAAGAGGGCGACCATTAGAATATCTCCAAGAGAAAGATATAATGATGTTGGTGGTCTTCGTGGAATAAAAGAGGAAATAATTAAGGAGATATCCTTAGCTTTAGACGCTAACCTGGCAGTTAAAGCCGGATATCAACCTCCAAAAGGCTTTATATTTCATGGTCCACCTGGAACTGGAAAAACTTTGCTGGCTAAGGCTATTGCTGGAGAGAATAATGTTTGGTTCTACAGTATCAATGGGCCGTCTATACTTCAGGGGCATTATGGTGATCCCGAGAAAACCATCCGCGACATCTTCGAGGATGCCCGAAAGAATGCACCGGCAATAATATTCTTTGATGAGATCGATGCTATCGCTCCGAGGAGAGGGACGCATGATCCAGTTGTTGACAGAGTCGTCTCCCAGCTGCTCACTGAAATAGATGGATTTACGCCGCTTACAAACGTTGTTGTCATTGGGGCGACAAACCGCATTGAGATTCTTGATCCAGCCCTACTTGAGCGCTTCACAAGACATTTCGAGTTCACCTACCCAAAAGATAGAGAAGAGAAGCTCGAGATAATAGAGATTCATCTTAGACGGTACAAGCATCACCTAGAAAAGGATCTAACATCCGGTGATATACTAAGGATTTTTGAGAAGAAGATCCTCAGCCCAAGAAAGATTGCAGATACAATCGATGACGCAAATCGCCTCAGAGCAAAGGAGCTTGAAGCTTGCTATAGACTTATGCAGGCAATGAAATATAGGCCTGAGAAAGTTGAGGAAGTAAAGAAGCTTTATGAAAGTGACTTGGAGAGATTGTTTACGGTTCTCGGCATTAACCCTGACGATCCAGGTTTGCTAAAGATGCTTGAAGCCGTCGAACCCGACAATTATCCACTTAGATTATATCACTTTGAGAGAGCGCTTGAAAGAACCTACGATGAAGCGGTAGAAGAGGCGCAGAGAATGATGTTAGAGACTGTGAGAATACAGAAGCCTGAGGTTGGTAAGAGCTACGGGCTTATAGCCTTAGGTGAGCGTGGAGAAATGGGTGGTTTTGTGGGCGTAATAGAGGTTGTCGTTAACCCTAAGGGATCAGGTAAAGTTCATGTTGTTGGAAGCGAAGTCGGCGAAAGTATACTTGCAAGTGCATATGATGCCTTCATATACATCAACTCTATTTCAGATTGGAAATTCAAAGATTACGATGTATATGTTGAGATAGTAACGCCAGCGAAGGGTATGGAGAAGCAGATAATTGGGCCGGGGATAACAAGGTCTCCTGTCTCAGGGCCTTCAGCTGGTCTTGCAATA
>JAGTRH010000092.1:5601-5885 GCA_018396795.1 Candidatus Bathyarchaeota archaeon | reverse complement strand
ATACCAGCTACTGCTAGGAGAAACTGTTCCAGCTCCACTTGGATCACCCTTCATTGTTAGATAGTATTGCGTCTTCCATATAGCTGTTGCTGTTTTCGGCGCATCCATTATTATCGGGTCGCTCTTAGCATAGTTTGTTCCAGTTGCGTTATCGGCCCATTTGACGAAAACATGTCTAGTTCCGTCCGACTCAATTAGTCCAGTGTTTAAGCTCGCGTACGCTGTTGCATTCTCATCGTACCAACCTTCTCCGCCCGTCACACCATAACTTGACTGAACTTCCA
>JAGTRH010000092.1:0-5591 GCA_018396795.1 Candidatus Bathyarchaeota archaeon | reverse complement strand
AGTAATGCTGAATTTTCCAGTTCCATATTATGCTCGAAGGCTCATTTATGGTGAAAGACGCAGATTTTTCTGTTCCAGAGGGTGGAACGCTTCCCGTTCCGTTCCAACCCGTGCATACGTAGCGAGTGCCAATGGCGTTAACTGGCCAAGGTGAAGAAACTGAAGCATTAATGAATGTTCCAGCATCAAACCAACCGCTAGCTGGGCAAGGTTCACCATAAGCCGATACAACTTCCAAATAGTATTGTACTTTATATTTTCCATCTATAGTTAGAGGCGCATTTACTATCTGAGGTGAAGTTGGATCAACCTCGGTTAGAATGTACCGTGTGCCCGCATCTCCGTACGCTATTGACGAGTAGTTATATGAGATTTTAACACCAGAATCGAGCCAAGTATCAAATGGAATAGTGCAATTAACAACCGGGCCATTATCAATTTGGTATTCAACATTGACTGGCATAGCAGAACCCTCTTGGATGAAGGACACCAAGTACTGTATCTTATAGTTGCCTGTGACATAACCGCCTCCAGCGGGAACGGTTATTTCCCCATGTTGCGATTCCGATAAACCACTCGTTGATGTCCAAATGTAGCGCTTGCCATCGCTCACATTAACTGGGCTGATCCAAGCAAAAGCGTGCTTGGAGCCAACATCCCACTCAAAGATTCTAGGCAGCTCTCCACACGTATAATTTCCTTCGTCAACAGATAAAACAACTACTCCGGATACATCTGAACTTAACCCTGTAGCATTAAATATAATAACTACCTTTTGTGGTGGGGCTTGCAAAACAGAGATCACGCAGCTGTCTTCATCTGACACGCTCATACCAAGCGCATCCACTCCAGTGGCGGTAACGGTATTATTTAGTGGGTCTGGGTCCCCGACCATTACAGTATAGGTTACGTTAAAGATTCGGCTCTCGTTAACACTCAAATCTCCAGTCCAGATTATTCCAAGAAGACTATCTGTAATATTCACGTTATATAGTGGACAGTCTCCAATGTTAACAACCGTAACATTGTATTCAATCCAGTCGCCCACATGAATCATAGTCGCATTAGCACGCTTAATAACATCAATAGCAGGATGAAGAACATCAACGGTCCATGAAGCGCTATTAGAAACTTCCCAGCCTAGAGCATCTTCACCTTTAGCTTTAACAGTATTAATAATATCATCTGAGCGTTCTGGAATAGTATAAATAACAATGAAAGTTCTTTCTTCGCCTTTAGCCAATTCTTCTATGGTTTCCTCAAAACCGAGAATTTCATCCTTAACAACAACATTATGAAGTATACAGTCACCAGCATTCTTAACTATAATAGTATATGTGATAGTTTCCCCTTCATGAGCATATTCTGGGCCACTCTTAGAAACTTCTATATTTGGATTCAAGACATCAATAGTTAAGGTATCGCATGCGGAGACCTGTTGATCTGTATAATTGGCGTACACTACTGCTTTGTTCATCAACGGATCTGGACTGTTTTGCGTAACATTATAAATGGCAATATTCTCAATCCATTCACCTGGTTTTAGGAACTCATTTATTACAAGTCTACCAATAACGTCATCGTCAATGTATTGAATGGTTAATGGCGCGTTCCCGGTATTTATCACTTTATAAGAGTATTTTATTGTATCACCTACATGAACAAAAGTAGTATTGGCGGCCTTTATCATAGATATACTTGCCATACTTTTCATGAACCCGAAATTATTGTCTACTTCATTAAAACCGCTCTCTCTCACGCTGAAGCTATAGAAGCCTCCAGACGGCCATGTTAAAATGTATCCGCTATGAACCGTTACATTAACCATGTAATCCCCGGGCTCTAGATTTGTTAATTCATAGAACCCGCTTGAATTAGTATATACCATTTTTATTTTTTCCCAGCTACCGTTAGTCAAATAGTAAAGATTGACTTCCCAGTTCGATAGGGCTGTCTCATCAAGGTCCCATAAGCCATTTCCATTCGTGTCGTTCCAGATGTAGCCACCCTTAACACCAAGCTTAAAGTTTCCAAAGTTTTTGCCGGCGAACTGCATTCCAGAGCTAATTTGCACAATATAAGAATTATTTCCAGGATATGTTTGGATCCATCCATTTTGGACTGCTTCGCTGACAATATAACTTCCATCGGGCAAGCCCAGAAATTGATAGCATCCATTGATGTCAGTGTAGTCTATCAACGATATTGAGTCAGATTGTAGTCTAATTTCCCATCCAGTGACTGGTGGTTCATTATTATCCCACACTCCATCCCCGTCGAGATCTTCCCATTTATACCCTCTAATTGACCCTAGCCGAATAACTGTGCCATAAGATGTTTCCGCTCTGTCCGTGCGTGGGCACTGATTAAGATTATTATCGCTCCTGTCAGTACACCAACTTAACCATAATGTACTTGGCATTCCACCAATTTTTGACCAGCTAATATAAACTTCAAGATGATTGCCGATAATTCTGAAACCCCCATCAGTAGAATTGACGGCGATGGATTCCCATAACTCGTCATCAAATTCACCATCATTATCAGAGTCAAATAATAAATATATTTCACCAACACCATCATTATTCTTATCTTGAATCGAGAGAAGGTATTCAGCCTCGTATAATACGTTACCCTGCCAAAACATGTTCCCATCAAGATCAATGAACCAACGATATTTATCGTCATCGCGATCGTTCGGTGAGGTGGGAAACATTGGCGGACTAACTGTGGTAAGTTTCAAATACAAATAACTTTCATCATAAGTTATATAAGCAGCCAAAACATCACGCCAATTTTCCCCACCCTGCTCATCCTCATCCTCGTCGATTAGAACCCAATTTATGTTACCCCAGTCTATTTTGGTTTGACTTGCTGAAACTGTGAACATTAACTTGATTAGCAACTGATCTGCTGATAGGGTGAACGTCAATATGATTAATAGAACCGCCACTATCTTAGGCAGACTATTTCCGTGCTTCAACCTTTCTCGCGTCTCCTCATGATTATTTACATGGAATATGAAAGTATCATATGTACTTAAATGTATGGAAATAAAATGAAGAAACTAAAATAAATAATTAAAAAATATATTTTTAATCAACATAAAAATCACATCTATTATTAACATATATAATTATTTAAAAAATAATAAACTTTTAAATTGATTAATTGATTTATTTTTTAAGATGAGTCTGTATGCGAATAATTGTTTCTCAGAAAATAAAGGATGATTTTTCGGAACCGAATGTTTTAGCTATCATGATTAAGGGTCTAAAAGTTAAAAAAAGAGACCAGTATCTAGAGTATCTGAAGGCGGATGTTATTCGCGAGGTTAAATCCAAATACACCATTAGTTCGCTCAAGGATATTCCAAGCATTAGGGCTTACCGCGATTTTTTCTGGAAGATTGGTATTGACCCAACTAAGAGTAGGCCTGCGGCTGAAGCCCTATTAAGAAGGCTTCTTTCAGGCGGGAAACTACCTAATATCAATACTTTTGTCGACTCACTTAATTTAGCCTCGATAATATCCGAGGTTGCCATAGGATCGTTCGATGCTCGAAAGATTGCTGGCGAAGTTATCACTATAAGATACGCCAATAGAGGAGAGGAGTTTTATGGAATAGGCATGGATAAACCGATTCAGCTTGAAGGTCGCGAGATTGTGCTATCAGATGATTCTGGCTTAATTGCAATTTACCCATATAGGGATTGTGAGCGCACAAAGATAACCGAGGAAACCCAGAGTGCGATTCTAATCTTCTGTGGGGTTCCTGGCATAAGATCAGAGTTACTTCACAAAGCAATGAATATCACAACCGAATTAATTATCAAATTCTGCGGTGGATTAACGATACCTGTGGAGGTTAGATAAGTTGCCCAAAAAATTCAAATCCATCATAGAGGAATCAGAGAAGAGAAAAAATTCTAGGATAATTTTAGCCCTTGACGTCGTTGCTGAGAATCCTAAGAGAATCCTTTCGAGAAGCATATCCATACTTGAGAGTGTAAGCGAATATATATGTGCGTTAAAAATAAATTACCACCTCATTCTACCATTAGGTCTCTTTGGCGGCGTAAAGAAGATACTCGATAAAGCTAGGGAACTCGAGTTGCCAACAATAGCAGATTGCAAAGCTAATGATGTGGGAAGCACAAACCGCGTTATAGCTGAAAACTACTTTAAAGCTGGCTTCGACGCGTTAATCGCTAATCCATTCGTTGGGTGGGAGGATGGTCTCCAACCGATCTTTGAGATTGCTGATAAAATGGGTCGTGGGATTATACTTCTAGCATACATGAGCCATAAAGCCGCGTGGGAAGGTTATGGACAAAGCGTTTATGATCAAGTGACGGGAAGAATTAAGCCACAGTATATTATTTTTGCTGAGAAAGCGATTTCATGGGGTGCTGATGGCGTAATAGTTGGTGCAACATACCCTGAAAAAATTAGAGAAATATACACGATCTTGGGAGAGAGCGTACCGATATATTCGCCTGGCATCGGTGTGCAGGGTGGGGAAATTGAGGATGCCATCTCAGCTGGCGCGTGTTACTTAATTGTTGGTAGATCAATAGTTGATGCTGAGGATCCCGCCGAGGCTGCTAGGAGCAATAGAGACCTCGTGAATATTCTTTTTAAACGTATCAAAAATATTTAAAAGGCAGCTGACCTTAGTTGTCCGTCCATTAGTCATAGGTGGTTTTCCCTAGCAACGGGCCTCCTCATCGGTCAGCTGCAATACTAATCTTCTAGACCTACGGATTAAAGCATTACTCTCTATGCCGTCAGTGCGTACTACTTGGACCAGAGTTCACGTTTAAGCAAGTCTCTAACAGCAGCTCTTATAGCGGCACTTCTGCTCGGATACATATTCTGCCTAACAAGTTCATCTAAACCCTCAAGGTAGGCTTCCGGAAGCAAAACAGTTACGAGCTTCATCTTAATACACCTCAATAGCCTTACTAAATATGTAGAAGCATTTAAATCTTAAAAGAATTTAGCCCTAATCCAGATCAACATTAAACTACCCTAAACCACAAACTAAATGCATTAATTAAACGTTTATGGAGTTTAAATAACCAGATAAACTCGTGAAGGGGAATGCGTAAAAGTTATATTATTCCAAGTTGTTCGATACTGAATTAATATTCAAATGCTCGTGGATTAATAGTGCCTTTAAACGTGTAATTCATCTATTCCCGTCTTTGTTAAAGTACTAAAAATGAAATTTAAAAGCGTGAGATAGATGACTGAGGAATTTGAGGCGCTACCAAAGTCGCGTGACTTAATTAAGTATAGAGATAGAATAGTTAATGGACCAGTTATCAACACTTTTTTATGGCTTGGTCTTCCTCCCCTCTTAAATCAACTCGTATTTATAGCATATAATGTCGCTAACACCTACTGGCTGAGTTGCTATAATGAATTGTGCGTATCAATCCCTAGACAGATCATGCCTGTGGTAATGCTTTTCAATGCTCTCGTGATGGCGACAAATGCTGCCTGTTTAAGCATAGTCTCGCAGTATATTGGGGCCAAGGCTTATAGGAGTGCGAGCTACGAAGCTTCACGTTTCTTCACTGTAG
>JAGTRH010000091.1 GCA_018396795.1 Candidatus Bathyarchaeota archaeon | reverse complement strand
GCTTATCTAGCCGGATATTAAATATTGGTATGAGAATGTTAATGAAATGCTTCAGCCAGGACGAATACTTAAATCCCAGAATTTAAGCGGAAACCGCATGCCTAATCCTCATTTAAAACTCATTGCCCAATAACTGAGTGGTTAAGTAGGTTTACTTTTAACTCATCGCAGACTTCCTCGATCACTTTAAAGTCTTCATCTTTCGTTATTAACTCCTCTACTCCATTGGCTAATGCTATTCCAGAAATCATGACGTCGATAGCGTTTATTGGTTTGCCTATTCTGAGGAGTCTCCCCATTATCTCGGCTGCTTTGTCAGCCGCCACCCCATCGAGCTCAAGTATGGGCATGAGCCTAAACATCCTTCTAACTATTCTCTCTTCTCTCTTGAGATTTCTATGATAGATTCTTGAGAATATCTCAAAATACGTTAATACAGTCGTTGCAACTTCTTCACCTTTAAGCTTCTCAACAAGCTCTTTTATTTCGGAGTCCCCTCTTAGAATCCCAATCACGATTGATGTATCCAGCATCTTCATCTTATAACGACTCCCTTACGGCCTTTTTGAATTTCCCCCTCAATTTCCTCCCATAATTTTCGGTCTTTAAATATTCCATAGAAAGATGCGAGATCGATTCTTTTACGCTCTAGAAGCTCAGATAATATATCACTGAAACTTTTTCCCTCACGCTTAAGCTTAAGCAACTCCTTGTAGACGTCATCCTTTATGGTTATAGTTTTCACCATACTTATAAATGTATACATACACTTATAAAAATAGTTATAGTTAAAAATAATTGAGCATCAAAAATTTAAATAAAAATCTATCTCTTTGTAATGCATCCCCTCGGTCGACCGACCATAGCGTCACCTGTAAGACACCCATAGATTTTCTTAAAAAGTATAGATCCCAGGATTTTAACCTCACCCATAAATAAAATGGTCACTCTTTTATCTTAAATTTTTGATGCTCAATTATTTTTAACTATAGTGAAAACTATAACCATAACCACAAACTAATTGGCTAGTTATGTGGTTAATTTTTATTTAAACACTTTTTAAGGTTGAACAGAAGGTTTACTTGTTGGCTAGCCACGATATATGGTTTTGCTTCTCTTAGTAAGTGAAAAATTCGTGGTTGAAACGTAGTTTCTCTTTAGCTTTTCAGGCGTTTTATGAAGTTGCCAAAAAATGCTTAACCCTAATATTCAAGTTCAAACCTCGAAAAAAGAGTCCGTTTTAAGCCCTATTTTAGTAAATAAACGAGGTTTAGTGGTGGGGCTGGGGAGATTTGAACTCCCGTCACGAGCGCCCGAAGCTCGGAGCCTAGACCAAGCTAGCCCACAGCCCCTTCCTGCGATTTAGGATATTTATTTACGTTTGTGAGATAAAAACTTTAATTGGCATGCTGCGTTTTGGTTTGTGTGGTTGAGTTGAGCAGCGGATTTAAAAGGGTTTTTTATGGGGATCTAGTTTTCTATGTTTTTAGCGGCGTTTATGAGCCTAGCGAGGATACTTTTCTGTTGGCTGATAACCTGGATGTTTGTGATGGTGAGGTGGTTTTGGATGTGGGGACTGGGTGTGGTATACTGGCAGTTTTATCAGCTTTTAAGGCTTCGTGGGTTCTCGCTGTTGATATAAATCCGAGCGCTGTGAGGTGCGCTAGGAAGAATGCTGAGACGAACGACGTTTTAGGCAAGATTGATTTTATATGTGGTGATCTTTTCGCTCCGCTAAGGAAGGGTTTGGTTTTCGATCTAGTGCTTTTTAATGCGCCATATCTGCCCACCGAAGAAGAGCCAAAAGACTGGGTAGAGTACGCTTGGTCTGGCGGAGAAAGCGGAAGAAGAGTTTTAGATAGATTCCTAGAAAATGTATCCGATCACATAAAACTCGGTGGAAGACTTTTACTTGTACAATCTTCTCTATCAAATATAGAGGAAACCTTAATAAAGCTTGGAAGAAAAGGCTTTAAAGCTGAAGTTATTGATGAGGTGGGGGCTTTTTTCGAGGTTATCGCACTGATAAAAGCCATAAAATACTAAAATAAAATTATTTGTTGGTTGAATCAGCCCTTTTTTAAATTATTTAAACTTTAAATTTAAGGTTTAAGATATAATGATTTTAGGTCGTGTGTGATTTTGCCCGTTAGAAGAAAGTTAGGTGCAAGAGTCCTTAAAGCTGTTTCGTCAAATTTAAGGCTTAATATACTTAGGTTGCTTTTTGATAGGGGGCCTCTCTCGTACACTGAGATAATGAATCTTTTGAAGCTTAGTCCAAGTAAAGATGCTGGTAGATTCGCATACCACCTTAAAGTGCTTTTAAACATGGATCTCATAGAGCCTGATGTGGAGTCCAAGAAGTATATGCTAACTGATCTCGGCAAATCTATCGTTGACTTTGCAAGCCACCTTGAGGAGAGCGCATTCAAGAGAAGAATGCTCGTGAGAACATCACGTCTAGCAATAGAATTCTTTGATAGGAATAAGATTGCTGAGTCACTGGTTAGAGAGGCAGGTGTACCCCTAGACCTCGCTCAAAAGATCGCTCGCGAAACTGAGGAGCGCCTGCTTAAGCTTGACACTAAATATTTAACTGCGCCGTTAATCAGGGAGTTTGTGAACGCAATATTGATAGAGCGCGGCCTGGAGGAGTACCGCCATAAGCTTACACGTTTAGGCCTACCAGTTTATGATGTAACCCAGCTGATAAAGGCTATGAGCGCTGCCTCAGCAAATGTTGAGGCAATACGTATAGCAGCTGGCAACCGTGTGATCGAAGAGTATACTCTTCTAAATACGCTTCCAAGGGATATTGCTGACGCCCACCTCTCTGGTACATTGAACTTAGATAACCTTGCATGCTGGATTTTAAAGATGGACAGTTTCATCCATGATTTAAGGTTCTTCCTTAGGAATGGTCTAGCATTTAAGGAGCGAGCCTCAGATTACATATCGGTTCAGCCGCCAAAGAGTTTTAGGGCGGCATTACATTTAGTAGCAGACATCCTAAGGCTTGCGTCCACGGAGGTCTCGTGTGAGCAGGGCATAGACTTCTTTAACGTATTTTTGGCGCCGTTCATTAAGGGTCTTTCAAAGAATGAAGTTAAGGATGAACTCACTTTCTTCCTATCATCCGTCAATCTATCCATCTCCACGGGTGTATCCCTTGGGTTGGAGATGGAGATTCCGGGTTTTCTAGCCGAGTGTAGAGCGGTTGGATCAAACGGAGTCTTCGCTGGTGTTTATGGTGATTACGCGGATGAAAGCTTTACTCTGGCCTCGCTAATACTCGATTGCTTCAAAGACATATGCACGTCTAGACCCATATTTAACCCAAGCCCAATAATCAAGGTTCACCCTGGAACAACATGCAGTAGTGAGGGAGAAACCCTGCTCAGTGAGGCGCATGCGCTCGCCGTCCACGGGCTTCCATACTTCGCTAACATATTCTCTGAAAGCCAGGAGAAGGCATCCTACACGGCTGTTGGACAAACATTCTCGGAAGGCTGGAGGGGGGATTGGGAGCTCGACATTGTTAGGGTTGGCTGTATGGGCAGTGTAACGGTGAATCTGCCAAGGGCCTTCTATGAGTCTAAGGGAGGTAGAAAAGATTTCTTCGAGAATCTTTATGATTTCTCTGAGAAAGCCCTTAGAGCGCTTGAAATAAAGTATTTAACAATTAAGCAGCGAGCCCATGAAGGTTTAATGCCATTTCTATTCCAGGGTGGAGGGAGAAGAGACCCATATTGTAGGCTTGATAACTCGCTCTTCCTAGTGAGTCTGGTAGGGTTAAATGAAACAGTTCAATTGGCAACTAACAGCGCAATCTATGAGGGCGAGAAACCCCTAAAGTTTGCTGAGGAACTCTCATCATACCTCCTGAAAATAGCCAGCGACCACTCTAGGAGAAAGGAGATGCGCTGTGCATTATCATTGACGCCGGATGCTGAGGTCTCGCGGAGAATGGCTTCCCTTGATATAGAACGCTATGGGTTGGCTGGAGTGAACATAAGCGGCAGCAGGGAGAGGCCATACTACAGCGACATAAGCGGCATAGCAGGCAACTCTGAGGTTCCAATAGAAAAGTACCTAAGCGTAGAAGAGAGACTCCACCAATTCTTTTATGGTAGCCACCTTGCTAAAATACCAGTAAGAGAAGAAGACCCAGAACAGTTATTGCTCATAACAAAGAAGATAATCGGCAACCTTAAAATCCCATTATACACCTTCGACGCAACCCTAACATACTGCAACGGCTGCCATAAAACCTTCCATGGAGCGCAACCAAAATGCCCATCATGCGGATCAGTAAACACCATTAAATTCATCCGTGAATCCACAAGATATAAAGCAGTATTCCCATCAAGCAAGTAAACCAAAACACTTATTCAATGGGAAAACTTAACTATTTTTGGCTGGTGAGCTGGCGGACGGCCTTCGAGCGCCACGCTCTCCGCGGGCGCTTGAGGAAACTCCGCCCACCGCACAGCCCGCAACGCCGCAAGGCGTGGGGCGAGAGCCTCGGCTCCGGAACAGAAACGGAACGCCCACTAGGCCCGTGACGTTGAGGCGTGCTAAGTCGCCGAGTAGGCTTGGTGGGAGCGGTGAAACGGCCGTCCTGCGGGGTGAAAGGGCGAGTAGGCGCCTATGAGTACTGTGTGAGGCGCGGGTAGCCCGTTTAGCCGAATGCCGTCTAAAACAGAAGGCGGGTTACGGCCAGCACACCAGCCCCCTAAGGTGGGTAACATTTAAATACAGAATAATTCAGAATCAATCTCCTCTTGGCAGAATAAGTCTAAATCTAACTTTTTAAGCAGGAAAAAAGGAGAGATGAAAACTGGGCAAGGATGAAGATAAAAAGCTGGATGAGCTCATAGATCTTCTCAAGAAATACTTGTCTAGAGGAAGAGGCTCTTATAAAGCAAGGGGAATTTACAGGCAGCTCGCAGGGCCTGTTAAGCTCAGCGGTTATAGAAGTAGACTTGGCTATAGTGCAACTCCAGGCTATAGGTCAAGGTCTTACAAGCCGGAATCCCACAAGCCCAATAGGCAGGTTGTGGAGAAAACCAGCTATCCGAGCGCATCTAGAGAGCCTATCTATAGAACTAAAGAGAGACTGGTATATGACCCAGAAGTTAAGCATCTACTGGAGAAGATTGAGAGGAACTTGAGGGCAGAGCCTAGAGAAGAGGACGTTTTAAAATTGTTAGAGAAGGATCCAGAGCTGTACGAGAAGATTTCTGAAAGGCTAAATGGAAAACTTGAGCCTGAAGAAGGCGTGGAAGAAAAGGCTTCTGAGGAAAATAGAAATGAACCCTTAGAAGATTTGAAGATTGAAGCCGCTAATAATGATGATGCGGAAACTAAGGTTGAAGCCGAGCCATTGGAAGAGCGAGCTCAAGATGAGTCTTTGGAAAATGCGGAGCCGCTTGAAAGCTTAGTTGAACCAAATTATACATCTGAATTAGATGCCGCAGAGGATATGGAAGCTCAAAACTTTTCCTCTATAGAGTCTGAACTCTACCAAGAGTCCTCAGAATCTAAGATGGAGCCGACAGAAACATTAGAGCAAATAGAAACTCAAGACCTTTCAATGCTTGAGGCTGAACTCTACACAGAGCCCTTAGAATCTACGGAGGAAAGTGAGCCTGAGAATGATGAATATGGCTAAGCAAAAGGTTGTAATGTCTGATTTACAGAAAAGGCTTGAGGATGAGTTGGAAAGGCTGAAGAATCTGCTTAAAATGGGTTAGAGCTTAAAGTCGCTTGGCTTCCTAATGGCAATTCAAATCTTTCAGGAGAAGTTAAGAGTTTACCTTATGAAAAGGGATTGAAAGAAATTCAAAATCAAATCAAAAAAATTGTTGGTTTGCTTTTCATCAAGAGTTTTTTCGTTAATCCACCCAGGCGGATCACAGAGATATCTATTATTGCATC
>JAGTRH010000090.1 GCA_018396795.1 Candidatus Bathyarchaeota archaeon | reverse complement strand
ACATCTTTAGTTATCGGGCCCTTATAATCTTTGATTAGGGCGCCCTCAGCGACAACTATCACTAATGATTTCTGTCCGCACTCCAACTTTTTCCTCACGAAGTTTGCCACGTTTTCTATACTAAATGGTTCTTCAGGTATTAATATTAGGTCGGCCCCAGCAGCTAACCCAGAGTATAGTGCAATCCATCCAGCATGTCTACCCATGATCTCAACAATAAAGACCCTCTCATGAGCGTCGGCTGTAGCTTTAATATTTTCTATTTGATGCATTGCTTCATTAATAGCAGTGTCGAAGCCTATTGTGTGCTCAGTTCCCGGAACATCGTAATCGATCGTCTTTGGAACGCCAACGACATTAAGTCCGGCGTCACTTAGTGCTTTAGCGACACTTAACGTGTCATCTCCGCCAATGGCTATCAAAGCATTTATGCCTAGTTTCGTGAAGTTTTCCGTAATTCTTTTTATTCCATCCGGCTGCTTCAATGGATTGGTTCGGGAAGTTTTAATTATTGTTCCACCCATTCCAATAATATCCTTAATATTTTCGTATTTTAGCGGTACAGCATCTCCCTCGAGCATCCCAGCCCAACCACGCCTAATGCCCAAAACTTCGAAGCCATATTTCTCGCATTTTTTCACTATTGCCCTTATCGCGGCGTTAAGCCCTGGCGCATCTCCACCTCCAGTCAAGACACCAATTCGCATTTTTAACTTTCCCTCCAAATTCATTCTTTCCTCAAATATAAAGAAGATTTAAAAGAAAAGTTTTTCGTTTTCTTCATCAACTCATCGTTAATGTTAAGTGTTTTAAGTAAGTTTGAGTCTTATGTTTTCCTTGTATATGAAGAGGGCCGAGCGCTAATGGTAAAATACATATTTGTTACAGGCGGTGTGCTAAGCTCGGTAGGAAAGGGAATCGTCACATCCTCCGTTGGCAAGATGCTCCAGTTTAGAGGATTCTCAGCCACAGTAATTAAGATAGATCCCTACGTGAATGTTGATGCTGGAACAATGAATCCTTACATTCACGGCGAAATCTTCGTCACCGAAGATGGGGGTGAAACGGATTTAGATTTGGGCTGGTACGAAAGATTCCTGGACATTAACCTATCTAAAGAGAATAATATTACAACTGGACAAATATATCAAACAGTTATTGAGATGGAAAGACGCGGTGATTTTCTTGGGAAATGCGTTCAAATAATTCCGCATATAACTGATGAAATAAAACGTAGAATACGAACAGTCGCGGAGAAATCAAATGTAGACGTCGTTCTAACAGAATGTGGCGGAACTGTAGGCGATATTGAGGGACTACCGTTCTTGGAGGCTATAAGGCAAATGCGCTTGGAGGAAGGTTACGAGAACACCCTCTACATACATGTGGCTTTAGTACCTATACTTGACGTGACATCTGAGATGAAGACTAAGCCGCTTCAGCATAGTGTAAATGAACTACGCAGAATAGGCATTCAGCCGGATGTAATAGTTTCCAGATGCATGAAAATGATTAGCAGAGATGTTCTAGAAAAAATCGCGCTGTTCGGAACAATACCTAAGGAGGCTGTGTTCTGCTCATATAATGTGCCATCGATTTATAGGGTTCCATTAATTTTGGAGGAGCAGGGAATGGGTGACTATATATGTAAACGTCTTGGTTTAGTGCCAAAAAGACTTAACGCTGAGGAAATAGAGAGGTGGAAGAATTTTGTTGAAACAATAGAAAACTGCAAATATGCGGTGAGAGTGGCTCTTGTCGGCAAGTATACTGGGCTAACTGATAGCTACGTGAGCATGAATGAAGCGTTCAAACACGCTGGCGCAGCTTGCAACGCAAAGGTTATGATAGATTTTATTGAAGCAGAAAAATTTGAGAAAAATCCAGAGAAAATTGATGAACTTAAAAATTATGATGGCATATTTGTTCCCTATGGTTTTGGACCGCGTGGAACCGCTGGAAAGATTATGGCTATTCAGTTTGCTAGAGAGCATAATATACCATTTTTAGGAATATGTTACGGTTTTCAGTTGGCGGTTGTTGAGTTTGCAAGGAATGCTTGTGGATTAAAGGACGCAAACAGTACAGAAATAGACGACGAAACACCACACCCTGTAATAGATTTAATGCCTGAACAACATCAAACAGTATATAAAGGGGCAACTATGCGCTTAGGAACCCACAAAATAATTGTCAAGGAGGAGACATTAGCCTATCAATTATACGGCGCTACGGAGATATATGAAAGACATAGGCATAGATACGAGGTTAACCCAGACTATATAAGTATACTAGAGAGATATGGGCTTATCTTCTCTGGAAGAAGCCCAGATGGTAGGCGCATGGAAATTCTTGAATTACCAAACAAGTTCTTCTTTCTTGCATCACAATTTCATGGAGAATTCAAAAGTAGACCGGGGAAACCGAGTCCTGCATACTATGGTTTTGTTAAAGCATGCCTTGACAAAAAGCTTGGAAGGAGCAAACCAGAATTCTGGACAAAAAGTTAATTAACTAAGATTTAAAATATTGAATCTGGTGAAACCAAGCCTTGAGCAGCAGAAGGGAGAAACGTAGACAAAGAACTGCGCCCGCGCCAGCTACAGGCGCTGGATTACTGAGGTTTTTTGAGGAAGAAAGTTTGGGAGTAAAAATAAGGCCTAGGACATTAATTGTACTAACTGTAGCGTTTATTATAATATGCATAGTTATTCAGTTCTCGGTTTAGAAACAAAATATTATTATACGAGTTTGCTTCTCTCGCTTAATCTTCATGTAGTATTTCAATTCTTTGAACATAATTGAGGTTTATGAAAATCTCGCTACGTTCTTCTCTACTCACAACCTGCGGTATTGGTTGAGCTACGGTAGATCTTAAAACAGTTGCCACAGCTTCCGAGAGCCATATGCCTGGAGGCTCGATTGTGACTGCAGCTAGTTTACCCTCAAAACCATAAGAAGACCCCATTATAACGTGAATCCTCTTCCCCAAATGTCTTTCGAGCATATGGAAGATTGTTACGGGAACAGATCTATCTGACATAACCTTTCATAAGAATACTCCGCAAAAATGAAAATAAACCTTTCTGTCTAATAAAAGCAAAAAATAAGTCTAATGGCAAATGAAAAGTAGAGTGCGTGCTTGCATTATTTTTCTCATTTTCTAGAAAATTCGGATTAATAGATTGAAGAAAGAAACAGAAGAATGTAAAACTAGCATTCTATAAATATTTCTGATAACTCAGTATATAATTCATCGGGGAATTAAGATGGATAGGCAATTATACAGGAGCAATATCGACCTAGCAATTAAACACTACTCTTCCCTATTTAAGCTTCCATCATTGCGATGCTCCCTCATCCTCCTATACTTGGAAAGCTTTCTTTTTGGATTTTTAACGAAGATGCCATCTTCTTCGTTTCCAATATGGATTTTCAGCAGTCTTTTATTTGGAGTATATTTTTTTATGGCAACTATTCTCTCAGATTATCTAGTTATTAGATTGCCACTTAAAAAAGATATAATTTTAAACTTTAGGAGAATTCTTTTTCTCTCATTTTCTTCTAACATTCTATTCATTGTTTTTATGACGGCAAGCAACGCTTTGACGTTTCAGTTTCAGCATTTAGACGTTGAGATATACCCCAAGGTGCTTTCACTTGGCTTCTTCGCAGCTTTATCTCTTCGCCTTATTGTTATATACTCAATCTCATTCTCAAAAGTTATAACTAGGATTTTTTCGAGCATTCTTCAACCGTTAATAATATCATCTTTGGTACTTGTATTCCACGTGACAGATTTTCACCTATATTATGTAACTTACTTTCTTTCAGCGTTAGCGGCTTCAATCCTAAGCGTTCAACTCTTCACAAATCTCTTAAACAGGGATGGCGTAAAGCGGTTTGGTATTCCCTCACTTAAAATATTTAGAGCGTTCCTCGCCGACTGGACTGAGAGCTTTGAGAGACCCTTTGAAGAGATATTAAGTAATCTTGGCGAGAAACGCGACGTAAGCATATCAACGCTTATTTTTAGAGGTAAAAATAATGGAAAACTTAAGGCTATTATTGTTGTACCAAATCTCCATCCAGGACCTTTTAAGAATATTGGAAGTAGCCCCCTTCCCGGTTTAATAGCAAACGTGTTAGAGAGAGAACTACAATGTGTTGTCTCAGTCCCGCATGGAGTATCAGGGCATGAACTTGACTTGGCATCCCAAGTAGATAATAGAATAGTTCTTAGGGAGTTGCTTAACGCCTTAAGAGAACCACATAATTTTTCGAGTAAAGTGACTAAATTCATCCTTGTTGAGAATTACGGAGCTAAAGTCGGCTGCCAAGTTTTTAATGGATGTGCTTTCTTAACTCTAACTATGGCCCCGGAAACAATGGAGGATTTACCGCTAGAATTAAATGATACAATCATCAGAATAGCTGAAGAAATCGGCTTCTCTTGGGTTATAGTCGTGGATTCCCACAATAGCATTAACGGACCATTTGACATGGAGAGGACCACTGAATTCCTTGAAGATACCGCAATATCTGCCTTAGAGAGAGCAAAAAACCTCAAGTATACATTAGATACCATGAAAGTCGGCGCTGGAAAAATTATACCAGATGATTTGAGCTTAAAAGATGGAATCGGACCAGCTGGCATAACTGCGATAGTCATCGAGGTTAATGATCAAAGAACAGCTTACGTTACCATAGATGGAAATAATATGATCTCAGGCTTACGCGAAAAGATTCTTTCGGATCTTAAAGACCTTGGTATAGACTTTGGTGAAATATTTACAACTGATACACATGAAGTTAACGCTGTAGTTTTAACCGATAGAGGCTACCATCCTATTGGAGAGGCTATAGACCATGATAAATTAATAGGGTACATTAAGCAAGCTGTCTCTGAAGCTATAGAAAAAATGGAACCAGCTGAAGTGGCATGGCTTAAAACAGATATTCACGGGGTTAAGGTTATCGGGGAAAAACAAATTAACGAACTGAGCTTACTAACTCATATAGTCTCAAATAAGGCTAAGAAAAGCTCCCTTATCTTCGTGTTCACCGGGTTTTTACTTGTAATATTCCTTTCAATAATTTGACTAAAAAGGAAAAATATTATATCAAAGTTATGTTAAAAAATAAGGTGATTTAAAGGAGAAGCTAAGAAGGAGAAGAGATACACAATGGCCGAAGAAAGCCAAGTGATGATCGGAAAGAAACCCGTAATGAACTATGTGGTTGCATGCCTAACAGCTTTTAACTCTGGTGCAAAAAGGGTTGTCGTCAAAGCCAGAGGCAGGGCAATAAGCCGAGCTGTTGACGTTGTTGAGCTGTTGCGTCGTGCCTTTCTCAAAGATGTTACTATCGAAAAGATCGAAATAGGCACACAGGAGATGTCAAGTCCAGACCGACCAAAATCAAATGTCTCAACTATAGAGATCTCGCTGGTGAAGAAAGAGTAAACGCGGAAACCTCTCTTATTTTTTATTTTTCATTTATTTTTTAGAACCCGGAGGGTCTTTTCTTTAGCAACAGTATTCTGGTTTGATCTTTTGTATGAAGTTCTATTTGCCCATTGAAGCGTTCTTTAGCCCTTAATTTTATAAGCATAACATATTTTCCAATATGTTCTTCTGAAAGAACATCAGCGTGGTTGTTCCAAAGCACCACAGTAATCCTACCTCTATTATCCGTGATTTCTATATGCTTAACTTTTCCCTCACTACCATCCTGCTTCTTAAACGTAGTTAACGGATAAACTTGCTGAATATACCCGATAATATTAACCTCATCTTCACCTCTGTATAATTCACTAAGTTTATTAGCGAAGTTCACAATGGGAGGATAATCTTCCTCTTTTAGATTTTCCGGTCTAATTTCTATCTTACTTTTGTATCCAACATTTAATTCTAAATTTCCACCAGCCCTACGTCTCACGGATGCGTGAGATATTCTCACGATCTCATCTAATAGATCTTCAATATTCTGGAACGTAGCTTTAT
>JAGTRH010000089.1 GCA_018396795.1 Candidatus Bathyarchaeota archaeon | reverse complement strand
CGTGGTGGAGCCCTTCGAGTCATAAATGATGGTATAATTGGGAGGGCAGCGAAGGTTTTAGCTGTAGTTGACGACCTGGGGATTCAGGGTTGGGAGTGGCTTAAGGAGATTAAAGAGATAGAAAAAAATAGGTCAACATCTGGCTTTATGGAGGATGTTCCAGCTGGGAGACCAATATTATGCTTCCCGTCGAGAAGAGGCGGGTTTAGACTCCGCTATGGCAGATCAAGAAACACTGGATTGGCTGCTGTCGGCATCCATCCGCTAACAATGATAACTTTACAAGGTTTTTTAGCTGGCGGAACGCAACTCAAGATAGAAACTCCAGGTAAGTCTGGCATTGTGATGTCTGTAGATTACATTGAGCCGCCAATTGTTAAGTTGAGGGATGGCTCAGTTGTCAGGGTTTCCTATGAAAACATTGAATTAATTAGGAGGGAGACTGAAAAAATCCTATTTTTAGGAGATATTTTAGTAAGTTTTGGCGATTTTCTCTATAACAATAAGACTCTGTTACCATCCGGATATACTGAGGAATTTTGGTGCGAGGAACTTAGAAGAGTGATTCTTGAAGATTTTGGAGGGAATATTGAGGAGGCCGCCTTAAGAGCTAATATTTTATCTTTCTTGTTAAAGGCCTATTTAGATGATCCATTCAGCACTAAGCCTAGCGTTCAAGAGGCTATATTACTTAGTAAATCGCTTAAAATCCCTTTACATCCATCCTACACGTATTTCTGGTCTAATGTTTCAGCTGAATCGCTTGAGAAGATTAGAGCTTGGCTATTGCACTCTAATATAAATGTTGAAAATGGATTAATAACCGAAATTAGAGGGTCATTTAACATCGAGATTAAGGAGATCCTTGAAGAAATATGCATTCCACATAAAGTTTGTAGTGATAATATCGTTATTGAAGGTAGTGATGCACATGCATTTGCATTTTCGCTTGGGGTACATAATCCTCAAGCCGGGGTATCTGCTAATCTTCCAACTTTAGAGAACCTCTTTAGGATTAGTGGTTTAATTATTAGAGATAAGGCTCCCTCTTTTGTAGGAGCTAGAATGGGACGCCCTGAAAAGGCCAAAGAACGAGAAATGAAGCCACCAGTTCACGTTTTATTTCCTGTTGGCTTAAGTGGTGGAGCGCAAAGAGATTTAATGAAGGCGTACAAGAAGGGGTTTGTTAGAGTTGAGATTGTTAGTAGAATTTGCCCAAAATGTCAAACAGTCACGTTTAAGAGGGCATGTCCATCTTGCGGTTCAGAAACGAGTCTTAGATTTATTTGTCCAAGATGCGGTAGAGACCTTGATAGAGAAGAATGCCCAGTGTGTAAAGCTGAGGCAAGAAGTTTCTGTTCGCAAACAATCTCCATAAAGGATTTAATTGATGATGCATGTCAGAAAGTAGGCTTCATACCAGAGCAAATTAAGGGTGTTAAGGGTCTTACAAATAGAACTCGCACTCCCGAACCTATCGAGAAGGGAATTTTGAGGGCAAAATATAACCTTTCAGTCTATAAAGATGGTACTGTAAGGTTTGATGCAACCAACGCTCCCCTAACTCACTTTAAACCATCTGAAATAGGTGTCTCGGTAGAAAAGCTTAGGGAACTAGGTTACACGCATGACTATTTAGGCAATCCCCTCAAGGATCCGGAGCAAATATGCGAGCTTATGGTTCAGGATGTTATAATCCCGTGGAGAGGCGCTCAATATTTAATGTCGGTCGCAAACTTTGTAGATGATCTCCTCCAGAAGTTTTATGGTCTCCCACCATTCTACAAGGTTAGTAGACCTCAGGATTTGGTTGGCAAACTGATTATAGGCCTAGCACCACATACGTGCGCTGGCGCCTTAGGCAGAATAATAGGCTTCACTAAACTAAACGTTTGTTTTGCCCACCCATTCTGGCATTCTGCTAAGCGTAGAGACTGTGATGGCGATGAAGACAGTATTATGCTCGCCCTCGACGCGTTCTTGAATTTCTCAAGGGATTATCTGCCAGATCAAATAGGTGGGATCATGGATTCTCCACTTTTTATTATCCGAATAATTATGCCTGAGGATGTTCAAAGGCAGGCGCATGAACTTGATGTCACGTGCAAATATCCTTTAGCATTTTACAAGGAAACTCTAAGGGGTAGACCAGCTAGGGAGATTATCAATTTAATCGATATTGTTAAGCATAGATTCGATTCTGAGGCGCGTCTTCAAGGCCTTATGTTTACTGTGCCAACATCAAATATTGATTCAGGAAATAGAGAAAGCGCGTATAAGACTTTAAAGCGCATGACTGATAAACTAAACGCCCAATTAGGCTTAGCAGAAAAGATTAAAGCAGTTGATGCGCATGTTGTTGCAGAAATAGTCTTAAACACGCATTTCATCCGTGATATATCTGGTAATCTAAGGGCTTTTGCAACACAAAGGTTTAGGTGTAAGAGATGTAACAGGCGTTTTAGGCGAGTTCCACTAAAGGGTGCGTGTCCGGAATGCGGAGGAGAGTTAACATTAACGGTTCATAGAGGTACTATTGAGAAATATTTGGAGGATGCATGGCGTTTGGTTAAGAAGTATGGTATGTCTGAGTACTATTCTCAGCGTTTAACTCTCATTGAGGAAGAGATAAATTCACTTTTTGAGAGCGGAAAAGGAGTTAAGCAATCAAGTCTTTCGAAATTTTTGAATGGAAATGAAAAATGAAAGATTTAAAGGGTAAGACTTCGAAAATATTCTTGAGATATGCTAAAGAAGGGTTATCATCCAAAAGCGTTCTTGACACGTAGGAAGAATGTTACGCGCGGTTTAACGGTCAGGTCAGGTATCATTGCCGCCTTAGAGAAAGAGGGTCCCTTAAACGCGAAAAAGCTTGCTGAGAGAGTTAACGTAAGCTATTCCTCAATCTTGCATCATTTACGTCTGTTGGAGATTGAAAAAGCTGTTGTAAGGCAAAGTGGAACTAGACTTTGGAAGATTACTGGTGTTGGTCAACAGAGGCTTATTGAAGTCTAATTTTAGAAGGCATTATGCCTGTTCTATCTCGCCTTTTAGCGCTCTTCCGAAGATCGGTGCAACCGACACCTTTGCATACTCATTTACAACACTGTCTGTACCTACAATCTCCTCAACTCCGTTTTCAATCATAATCCTTACGGAATCTCCGATTAGTAGCGCATGAGATACTCCTACGAAGACTCTTTTAGCGCCTTGCTCCTTAAGTATTTTGGCGGCGTTTGCCGCGGTTTTACCTGTACTGATTATATCGTCAATTATGAGAGCGTCTCTTCCACGAATATTCAAGTCCTTCGCGAAAGTAACTATCTCTCCAGTATATCGATCCCTTCTCTTCTCCAAGGCATCCCATTCCGCGCTAAGTACCTTAGCTGCGTATCTAGCTCTTCTTTTAGCTAAATCTTCATCGTCTGGTGCTATAACAAGTGGCATCTCCAAACTTTTCCTAGCAAAGTATCTGGCTAGTTCACCAGAGGCTGTCAAATTATATACCGGGATTTTATACATCTTTAGAACATTCTCATTATGTACGTCAATCGTGTAAAGCGCATCGACATCCAGTTCCTCCATTATTTCAGCTATCATAGCCGCGCTTAGGCACTCACCCTCTAAATATCGCTCATCTTGCCGGCTGTAAGCGAGATATGGCACAAAAACCCTTATTGTTTCTGCGCCTAGGTCCCTTGCTGTGTGAAGAATAAGGAAGAGCTCTATGAGGTGGGTGTCTTGCGGCGGATATAAGCTCTGCACGATCAAGAGATTTTCTCCAGCAATTCTCTCTTCAAACTTGAAGTAGAATTCACCGTCTGGGAAACGTTTTGTTTTAACCCTCACTAGAGGAGCGTTAAGAATATCGCTTATCTTCTGAGATAATTCTAGTGAACTTGGTCCGCCTATGATCTTCAATTTTTCTCCTCCATAGGACAATGAAGGATCTGCTATATACAAAGATAAATTCTTTTGCTTGCTTATTGGAGGATTAAATTGAGTTAAACGTTAATTGAGTGGTGAATTTGTTGAGAGTTTACACTATAGGATACGGAGGGAGGAAGATTACAGATTTTATCAATATTCTGAAAGAGCATAATATCACCGTCGTTGTTGATGTTAGGCGCTTCCCTAAGAGTAAAGATCCAGCATTTAGTAAAGATAACTTAGAGTCATTTCTCGGAGAAAATGGAATAAAATACGTATCTTTAGGTGAAAGTTTGGGTGGTTTCGTGAGAGGGGGATATGAAAAATATATGGAGTCTCAGAAGTTTAATGAGGGTTTTGAGTTTCTTCTCAACATAATTAGGGAAGGAACAGTTGTGCTAATGTGCATGGAGAAAAATGCTAAGTATTGTCATAGACGTTTTATAGCTCAACGCCTAGAGAAAATAGGTGTTGAAATAATAAATATTTAAGGATAAATCGAATCTGATTTCTTCTTTCAGAAAAAATAATAAATATGAGACGAGTTAGAGATAGCTGAATAAAAGGTGGTTTATATGGCGATACGTGTTGCAATTAATGGTTTTGGAAGAATCGGCAGATTACTTTTCAGGGCCGCAGTTGAAAGGAAGGCTAACATAGATTTTGTTGCCGTGAATGATCTGGCGGATGCAAAGACACTAGCGCATCTGTTAAAATATGATTCAGTGCATGGGAAATTTGACGCCGACGTTCAAGTGAAGAGCGATAGTATAGTAGTTAACGGAAAGGAGATAAAAGTTCTCTCACAGAGAGATCCGGCATTACTCCCGTGGAAAGACTTAGATGTATATTTGGCCGTTGAATCCACAGGTCTATTTACTGATAGAGATAGCGCTTCAAAACATCTTCAGGCTGGAGCGAAGAAGGTTTTGATTTCAGCGCCAGCTACAAATCCAGATATAACGATTGTTATAGGCGTAAATCATGATCAATATGACCATGAGAAGCACAATATTCTCTCAAATGCATCCTGCACAACAAACTGTGTAATACCAATGGTTAAGGTTCTTCATGAGAACTTTGGAATTAAATCTGCGCTTATGACAACAGCGCATGCATATACAAATGATCAAAGAGTTCATGATTTAGTGCATAGAGACCTTCGTAGGGCTAGGGCTGCAGCTATAAATATTATACCCACAACTACTGGTGCTGCTAGAGCCTCAACAATGGTTTATCCGGAGTTAAAGGGTAGAATTGATGGTATAGCCCTTAGGGTTCCTGTTCCAAATGTTTCGATATGTGACTTAACGGCCGTTTTGAATAGGGATGTAACTAAGGAGGAGGTTAATGAAGCCTTTAAGAAGGCTGCTGAAGGTCCATTGAAGAATATAATGGCTTACACTGAGGATCCAATAGTATCAAGTGACGTAAATCATTCATCATACTCCGTTATAATTGATGGGCAGTGCACGATGGTTACTGGAGGAAACCTTGTTAAAGTCTTTGGGTGGTATGATAACGAGTGGGGCTTCTCCTGCAGGATGGTTGAACTGATAGAGCTTATTGGTAAGAAAGCTGGCTTCTAAGCGTCAATTAGACCCAAAAACTTAATTCCCATAATTTTTATTTCATTAGTGAAGGGTTAAAAGGAGGATTTGAGTAATGCCGAAGTTTTTGACTCTGGATGACTCTTGTCAGGGTTGATTTCAACTCGGCAGTGGATCCGCAGACAAAGAAGATTATTGATGATACCAGAATTAGGGCTCATGGTGAGACAACAATAAAGGAATTATCTGAAAGGGGCGCAAAGGTTGTGGTCTTAGCTCACCAAGGTAGGCCGGGAGATCCAGATTTTATACCTCTAGAGCAGCATGCGCAAATACTAGGTAGGGTTCTCAGTAAGCCAGTAAAGTTCGTGAATGACGTTTACGGCGAGAAGGCAAAGAATGCTATAAAGGAGCTTAAGAGTGGAGAGATCCTTGTTCTAGATAATGTTAGAAACTTTCCTAGGGAAGCTAAGGATGCTCTGCCGGAGGATCACGTGAAATCCGAGCTGGTAGCAAACCTTGCGCCT
>JAGTRH010000009.1 GCA_018396795.1 Candidatus Bathyarchaeota archaeon | reverse complement strand
TAAGACCCAGGCTGAGTCAGCATTCTGGCCGCGAAGCCCTTCCCAAGATAATTGAGGAACTCACAGCCATTGCTCCAAAACAGGTTGCCACTCCAGAAATTGAGAAAACTGTTGAGGAAACAGGAGGCACACCCGAAGCAGAGGCCGAGGCTTTAGAAGCTTTGGAAGAAGTTACAGAAGAAGAAATGGTGGAAGTGGCCCCAGACATATCAATACCAGCCCCACCTATACTCAGCTTACCAACGGACTTGGCCTCCGACTACCTTAAACGAGTCTTGGAATACCGATTTTATGATCATTTATATCCTGCTCCCAAAATGGAGGGAGTAGCAGAACCAATAGTGACACAGGCGCACAGCAGAGAAGCCATCCGTGAAATCTACACAAAATTGAAGGAGGAAGGTTGGCAAATAGAGATAGAAGCGACAAAAAGTGTACCTGTAGTTTTAGCCTCCAAGGAGAAGTCAAGATTAGCCGTAGGGATAGTTGAAACAGAGGAAAACACGGTAATTGGCGTTTCATCCACTTCGGCGCTTAAAAATGAAGCAGCAGGCATGGTAACAACAATTAAAGAGATAGTTAAAGGCTTAAAGGCGGCTCCCCGCACACCAAGACCAAAACCCTTAACGAGAGAAACCATGGCAGAGGAGGAACTTCCAGAATTACCCAGCCCACCACCAATACCCAGAATAAGCGCCGAAGAGGGCGTTAAACCAGAAATTAGTAAACCAGTAAGCGAACCGGAAATTAGTAAACCAGTAAGTGTACAACCAATAGAGGAAGAGGGGAAAGAACAGGTATCTGATAAGGAGAAAAGGCAGGAAGAGATTCTCAGGCAGATAGAGAAATTCCAGAAATATTTGAGGAGCCTACATGAGTACTTTGAGTTAGGTAGGATGACTGAGGATGAATATGTTTTCTTAAAGAGGAAAACTTTCGAAAAAATCGAGCAACTGCGCAGGTCACTCATCGAATGATTATTGGTGAATTTGAATGCCCTACATTTTTGATTCGGAAGAGAATCTAAAAATTCTAAGAGAATTTTTTGAGTATGTGGTTTTCGGCGTCCTAGACAGTATTGTGACTAATTTTATTGAGGAAGCTCCAATAGTTAAGGAGAAGGTGTTTCCATATTTTAAAGAGCGTGTGGAGGGAAAAATTTCTGAGGCCTTGTTTAAAAAGAGGGTTGAGAAGATTTTAGCAGATCTCAAATTGGACGAAGCCCTCCAAACCTATGTATTCTCAGTATTTGAAACATTCGCTTCACAGCTTTACAATGAGTTAGAAGAAGTGGAGCACAAACTTACTCCTGAAGACTTGGAGAGAGTTACCGATGAATACATAGTTGTAAGGTGGTTTGACAAGCAAGTTCTGGATCCAGGTTATAGAATTTTGACGCTAGACAGCGTTGGTTACAGTGAAGCTCTGGAAACAAGAGCAAAAATCTTGGAGCTTTTCAAGTCTTTTATTTCAAAGGAGGTTTCCTTTGAGGAAGCCAAGCATGCTCTGGAAAAAATGTTAGAGGGTTTCAGAAGAAAAGAAGTGGTTTTGGGGGTGAAGTCGCTGGTACTAGCAGCGATGGAAACTATTAAAATGTCAAACATTCACAAAATGGCGGAACACATTAAAAAAGAGCCTAAAACTATTAGCGCCCCTGTTTCAAGCTTTCTTCCGTCATCAGATAAGAAGAGCAAACTTTTCAATTGGTTTAGAGAGGACATAGTGAAACCTGCCCTAAAAAATCTGGCAGCTAACTTGATATCGGATGAAAAACAGGATTTGGAAAGGGGAATAACCGAATCCTTTATTCTCCTCGTGGATAGAGTCCTAACTTTCAATGATTTTGAAAAGAGAATAGCAGCCCTCATTAAGCCTGAGATAAAATCCGAGCCCGCACGCACCCATGTAGCAGCATCCCTACTCAGCATAGCAGAACTAGTTCATGAGGAGGCTGAGGAGGATCCTTCACTGGAAAGCTTCATCGATTTTATTGAAAACAGACAAAAAGAAATAAACAGGATATATGGTTAGAATATGTATAATAATGCCTAAAGAGTAGAGTTTAATAAAGAAGGGATGTTATTATATTTATTAGGTAACCTATGAATACCCTTAGAGGAGAAAGGTATGAGTATTAAAGATATACTCTTTGGAAAAAGGCCGAAAAACAAGGACGAAATAGTCGCACAGTTGAGAACTAGTATAAATAGGCTAACTCTGCGTTCACGGAACTACGAGAGAAAGGCAATTGAGGAGAGAAACAAGGCTAAACAATACTTAAAAATGGGTAACAAGGGTATGGCAACATTCGCCCTCAGAAAATTCAGAAGATACCAGAATTTTCTAGGTAAGTACACCGCATTTATTGAGAACCTTGAAACTAGACTCATCGCCATAGAAGAAGCCCATGACGTCTCAGAACTCAAAGAAGCATTTGAACTTGCAGGAGCAGAGCTTGAAAACGCCCGAAAACTCGTCAACTCAGAACAGATACTCGAAATGATGATAAAGCAAGAGGAAGCTATGCACGAGATTTCCAGAAGCTCAGATATTCTGGCAACCCCTTCCGAAATGGGCGTTGAGGAAGCAGGAGACATTGAAAGTGAGTTAAACCGTCTAGAGGCGGAAATAGCATTAGAGGGAATAGAGGAACCTAAAGTACCACAAGGGGACATAATAACAGAAAAATCTTCCCTGGCGTCTGAGCTAGAAGACCTGAAGAGGGAGTTGGAAAGTTCAAAGAAGCCTAAAGAAAAGGAGTAGTTGAGAATTTCTTTTTACACACTCTTCAAAATTTCAGAAGTTCTAGGCTAATTAATTGAAAGGTACCCAGTTTGCAGTGATTTAGGCTTGAACTTCAATTTCCTTTAACTTTTGGTTCAAGACGTAGAGTTCCTCATAAAGATTCTTCATTCTTTTCAGGTACTCCTCTACAGAAATGTCTCCACGCCGCCAAAGTTCTTCAATCTTTTTGAGAAGCTGTTCAAGGGAGAATTTCTTTCGCTCCCAATCTAGTAAATCCCCTCTTTTTGATCCTTCCATATTTTGAAATTGTACTCGATTATAAGTGGACACTTGGGGTGTGGGTTTTTGAACACCTCTGGGGATAACAGTGGGAACAGGTGGCTGTGGTTCGAATCCACGACTGGGCTCCTTAATTTTGGGCGTGAAAACGCTCATAATTTTTTTGTGCATCTCGGTTTTCAGGTCGTCTAGTGTTATTTCCAGTTTTTCCAGTTTGTCAGTTTGGGTTTTATCCTTTATGGAGCTTTTATCAAAGTTTTTCGCCAATTCTACGTATCTTTCAATTGCTTTTAGGGTATTTTTGGATGCGGAGAATCGCACATCTCCTTGGGAACCTTCGAAAGAGAGTTTCTTCCATATTGACCCTTCAACTACGAGTTGGAGAGCTTTTAGGGGAAGTTCAAAATGTTTCTGGTACGACTTGTTTAGAATTCCTTTTTCTCTGATAAAAATTATCCTTTTATCTGTTAACAAAAGTATTCCACTACATTTTTCTAAACTTAGAAAAGAGCTTCCCACATATTTTACCCTCTGAATGGCTGCTACAGGTTTTTCACCAATTTCTAAATCAATTTTTTCTCTATGTTCCTCAAAGAGCTTCCAATGAAAACTCAGCAATTTTATTAGGGAAGTTACTGTCTCAAGATTTTTTTCGGGCAATTCCATAAGGCCCTTGATATAATCTTTGTAGTCTTTAACATCGGATTTTATCCTCTCCACTGCTGTTTGAATCTGTGGAAAATCGTGTGGGCTCCAATTATCGGGATAAGAAAAATCTACGAGTTGCACTTGAATCACATTTAAGACCTGTTGAGCCCGCGCCTCCACCTTCTTTTTTAAGGAAATAATTTCTTGGAATAGGGAGATTAAAGTTTCCTCCATTTTTGGATAGTGGAAATACCTTCTATGTCTGAGAAAAATTAGCCTCTTTCTAGTTTCTTTAAGTCTCCTCGAAAAATCTTTCAACAATTCATAGCCATATAGAATGCTGTTCACATTATCAATAAAGGTTTTTTTAAGCTCCACCCTCTTATCCTGAACGCTTATAACCATACCAGAGCGACAGTTAGGACACAGTTTCCATTTTCTAATCCCAGATCTCAAATCAGTTGAACCACAATTTGGACATCTTGAGGGGCTTTTCTTATCCCCCTCAAAGTCTGTTTCCTTGAAGCCGCATGAACCGCAGACAAAAAACGCCTCCCTTCTCTCCTGGGCGCATCCCAGACAGAAAGCTGATTTGCACTCCTCACAGTAGTAAGCCGCCTCAGCCTCATTACAAGAAGTACACTTGAATCTATCCAGAGACATCAAATCGAACCCACCGCCTTTAAAAAACCTAGTGAAAGTCACTTATTATATTGACTATTATCCCTGTAGAGTGAGAAACTATAGCCAGACGTTACCGAAGTATTACCCTAATTCTTAAAAAAGAAGTTTAATAAAATCCCAGAACCACCTTAATTTCACCTAAAAATTGATAAAACAGTTAACTATATTAAAAAGGGCATTACACCACAACTCAACACATATTATTGACGAAAAATACACCGCACTTAACATTTTGGAAGCGACGAACACTCGAAACCCTACAACACCCAATAAATATACCTGAAATGTGCAAAATTCAACTATCCCCATGACCCTTATGTAAGTACACATCAGATAAGCAGAAAGGATTAATTGCAGTATGTGGTTTTAGGAGAGAATTATTATGCCTAATGGTGGCAGCGACTGTTGTGGAACCTGTACATTCAATAGAGCAAATAAGGATAAAAGCCAAGAACCCTTCTGTGAAGTTAGAAACTTCAAAATCGAAGATCCATATTGGACGTATTGCAACAACCACCCGAGAAGAAATCCTCTTTTAGTTAGAACTCCACGAGGCCCGGTCTGGACTGCAATATTTGCCGAATTAGACTCAAAACCATTCAGTAAAGAGTTGCAAATTCCCCCCAAACTTCTACCCCCCAAAGGCGACGCAATGTACGTTCGTGCACCTTTTTGTGGAGGTATTAGACCATATCAAGACGGAGCTGGGGTGTGCACTATTTGTGGTGAAGAATGCATGTACACTGTTTCCGTGGAGCCACTAAATCAGGATAAAAAATTCTTCTGCAGCACAGCGCACTACTTTGAGTGGTGGTTTAATTCCTGCTCAGAGGCAACCATGTATCGAGAGGAGACGCCTATAAACAAGGATTCTTTTAAAAAGAGGCTGGAAGAGATTAGTAAGAGCCTGTCTGATGCCGAGGCAGAACTACGCACCAAGGGTGATAAGCAACGAATAGTTGAGTTGCTTTTGAAAGTTGACGACTTGCTCTTCGACCTGGGCTATGGTGGCGTTGACTTGATACACGCAGCGATTTATACGGAAAACCCTGAATTAAACGAAGGCTTTTCACCCTTTATGCTCAGATTACAGATAGACCTTTCACGTGCCGGCAACTTGCTACAGCAAGATATACTTGATACTGAAAGTGTCCTAACCTGCTTATATGATATTCAAGATGTGCTCAAAAAAATTTCTGGCAAGTAAAATTCTAGTAAAGAAACTGAGGATTGAATGGATTAGGGGAAACGCGTCTTTCCTAACACACCATGCTTTAACTAGTGGATTTAGAGTTTAGAAACAGATTCGCATAGTATAAATAATACAAAATTAAAAAGATTTAAAAATTAGGGAATAGCAAGGATTTGGGAAATATTTAGAAACTTTCAATTCTTATAGGATATAGGTCAAAATATAAGAGGAGACGGCTAATGTCCGACGAGATGGATTATGATAAAAGTAGCACCATGTATTCTCCTGAAGGGCGTATTATTCAAGTGGAGTATTCCAGCGAAGCAGTTAAAAAAGGAGCGCCGGCTGTTGGAATAAAAACATCTAAGGGCGTGGTATTAGCAGGGGTGGCGAAAACACATAGCAAACTGCTTGAATCCCACGAAAAAGTTTTGAAAATCGACGACCACATAGGCGCCACGAGTGCCGGATACATGTCGGATTCAAGACTTCTACTTGACAGAGCGAGAATTATAGCTCAATCGTATAGAGTAACATACGATGAAAAAATAGATGTTAGTACACTTGCCCAAAGGCTAGGGCGTCTTATGCAGCGCTTTACACAGTTAGGAGGAACACGCCCATTTGGATGTGCCTTACTTTTTGGAGGAATAAGCAGAGGGGGACCGGAAATAGTTCTCATAGACACTTCGGGAGCCTTGACCAAAAGCAAAGCTGCAGCGGTTGGGGCTAATGAACCTAAGGCTTTGGAAATTCTGAAAGCAAGGTATAAAGAGGATATGTCGATAAGCGAAATGTTAAAACTGGCGGTAGACACCTTGAGGGAAGTTTCTGAAGACCTTCAGCCTGAAGACATAGATTTAGGCGTCATTGACGCAGAGACTCAAACCTTCAGACTAGCCTCTGAAGAGGAAATAAAGAAGGTTTGGAAAAAGAAGTAGAAGGCATGCGAAGGTTATAGGTTTTCGCATAACTCTTTATACACTCGCTCCATTATTTCTCTTGCTTCCATAGCCTGTTCACTAGTTATTTTTTGCGATTTTTTGGATAATTTTTCGTAAAGGAGCCTAACGAATTCAATATTGTCAGGATGATCACTAATAATTCCTTCCCTGTAGGCCCATTTAACAAGAGAAGTAAATGTTTCTTCGAGACGTGGAAGATTACCCGTTTTGGAGATATAAACATGGTAGAGCAACTTTTCAATTACACCAAACATAGTTATTATGTACGAGTTTAGGTCAAGGGCCATCCACTGTTTATCAGCCCTAATCTTATCATCTAAAGCTTTTTCCAAATAGTCTATTGCTTGGGAGCTTTTTTCTATGGAGCCCTTTAAGGGTGCTGGTCTAATTTTTAGCATTTTTGCATGCTCAATGTAGCCTTCGGATCTCTCAATAAGGTTTTTTCTAATTTCCTCAGAAGCATATTCAGATCTAGCAAATTTTAAGCAGTATTCAGCTATCTCAATCCAAAGTTTCGCCGCAGCTCTAAAATCCCCCCTCTTCTCCAAATCATTAGCAGTTTTAATGTCTTCATCTAATTTTTGGTAAAAGGCATCCAACATAAATATCACAAATACTTTTATAGTTTAGAATCTTTTTTTGTAATGATTTGAATTTCTTGTTTGGCTCTCACCTCTGCATTTGAGGGAACATCTTCTTCAACTATCACTCCGGGGAATACTGTTGACCCTGCTCCAATTTTTTTGCCTGGAAATATTGATACGTTAATGCTTATTTCTGCATTCTCCCCTATAACAGCACCGAATCTTTCTGCGGGTACTGGAACTTTTTTATCGTCAATATTCATTTCTATGGGGGGACCTCCCCTTATTTTAATATTCCACGTCTGGGTTCCCGCCCCGATTTTAACTGATCTCCCTATTATACTCTCGCCAATATAACTTAATCTTCCAACAGATGAGTCGTCAAATATTAAACTATTTTTTATTTCTACTCCGAACCCTATGGAAACATGCTTGCCTATTGAGGTGTGGTCTCTTATCAGGGCCCCATCACCAATAAAACTGTCTGGACCAATGAAACAGGGGCCTCTTATGACCGCGCGAGGCCTTATTATCACATCGTCACAAATCCACACTGGAGCCTCTATTTTGGCAGTGCTATCAATCTGCGCGCTCTCCGCGATAAAAGAGCCCTTACCCTTAAGCCTTTGGGCCAGAACGAATCTGTTAGCCTCTAGAACATCCCAAGGATAGGTTATCTCAGTCCAATCCTTTTCCCAAACCATACCATAAACTGTTTTATCCTCCTGTATCATTGATTGGACAGCTGCGTCGAATCTCTTTGTTTCCTCCAATTTTTTTAGGAACTCCCCCTTAAAGACATAAACTCCTGCTGCAGCATAGTTGCTTGGGGCCTCCTCTTTTTTAGGCTTCTCAATAATTCTTTTGATTTTCGCGTTTTCATCAATTTCCACCGCACCATAAAGGGTGGGATCGTCAACAAGGGTAATCACAATAGTGGCATCGGAATCTAAACCCTTATGGTACTCTATGGCTCTACGGATTATTTCGCTGGAGGCAACAAAGTCGGAATGGACAATTAGGAATTCCTCCTCCTTTTCCAATACGGGTAAAGCGGTGAGAATTGCGTCCTCCACCCCCAGAGGACTTTTTTGCTCTACATAGGAAATGTTTGCTCCGAAATCCTTACCTGTTGAGAAGTAATCACAGATTTGCTCTTTTTTAGGTCCTACCACAATGATGATGTCATTCAAGTTGGTGTGAACCAAGTATTCTATCACATACTCCAGCACTGGTTTCCCAGCCAGTGGAATCATGGCTTTGGGAAGAGTCTCTGTTATGGGATAGAGTCTTTTACCCGTTCCGCCCGCCAGTACTAGTGCTTTCAATTGGGTTACCCTCCAAAAACGGATAATGCTTCATGGAAACGGTCTCTTTTTAAATAGCCAATTATCATTAAATCTAAATTAATTGTTATGAGCACATTTTGTAATTATATATATTTGGGTTTAATTTAAAAATTAGCTACCTAGAATCTAGCATTTTTGCTTGAGAATTGTATTTTTCCCTCTCGCAGAACTAAAATGGTTTTTGGGGGTATGGAGTTCCAAGAATAGTTTTCCAGTAGAGGTCTACTGCACACTAAAAATTTTCCATTACCGGGGGAGAATGTTTCTTTGGGAAGTTTGCTATTGGTGCTTTCTTCCATTAGTGAATATTGGAGTTCACCCCAGTTGTAGCAGTATATGTAACTTTTATCGGCGAGTATAAAATTTAATTTAGTAATAAGGGCCTCCGAGTGAATGCTTAAAACTACACTATTTATAGTTTCCACTATATCCCGCCACGAGTTCAGATTGACGCCTCTATCTTCTAAAACTTCCATAATGTAGCAGAAAACCAGTTCTGAATCAGTGGGATCGTCAGATTTCGGTTTATGGTTAACCAGTTTAGATTCAAGAACCCTTCTGGGCCACACACTACCATTATGTGCAAATATAAATTGGTGGTTATCTATGTATCCTTCGAAGGGATGACAGTTCTCTTGACTCTTCCGACCAATTGATGCCTTTCGTAAATGAGCGATTAACGACCTAGTTTTTACCTCTCCTAAACCACGGAAGAAGGCCTCCTCCAGCCGTCGTCGGTCCCTATGGTAAACCTTTTTGATACGGTATAGTTCAGTTGATTCATCCAGAAGAGCCATTCCCCAACCATCTGGATTTGTAGACCCAAATTTTTTAACAAAGGCTTCCAAAATACCTTTGTTGTCTTCCTCACTACTACCAGATAAGGCTAACAATTTACACATGTTAAGGCACCGTAAATTCCGGAATAGTCAAAGGGCTTAAATTTCTTGATATTAAAAAGAGACTCGAAGGATAATATATTGGTTTTGCAAGTTCCAATGCTACCTAACAGAAAGTTATAAATCTAAAAAAAGTAATCTGCATTCTTAAGTCGTAGATTGGTGTGAGAAGTGACGTCAGGAAATTATGAAGATAAGTTGGCAGCCATTAGGAAGGAAATAGACGAAATCGATTCACATATAGTGGAGCTTTTAGCCCAGAGAAGAGATAAGATCAGGGAGCTAGCCAAAGTAAAGTCAAGTCTGAAACTGAAGATTAGAGACCAGAAAAGGGAAACACAAGTAATTGCCAATAGTGAAAAAAGGGCAGTCGAAATGGGCTTGGATCCCAGTTTTGTGAATAAGATTTTCCTTGAAATCATTGACTATGGAAGAAGAACGGAAGGCGAGGTGAGGGGCGAAGTCAAAAAAATTGCTTATCTATCCCCACGTGGAACCTTCACAGAGGAAGCCGCCCTAAAGTACGCAGCAGGAACCGAAGCGGAACTTATCCCCATGTCAACCATTGCAAGTATAATATCTGCGGTGGAAAATAAACATGTAGACATTGGAATCGTTCCCATTGAGAATTCGGTTGAAGGCAGTGTAACGATAACCCTGGACCTCTTAGCTCGAAGCGAGGCGAAGATTTGTGGAGAAATCATCCTCCCCGTGGTACACAATTTAATTTCAAAAGAAAAGGTAAGCCTTGACAAAATAACTAAGGTTTATTCTCATCCACAAGCTTTGGCCCAGTGTAGAACATTTCTAGCCAAAAAGCTACCACACGCACATCTATATGAAACTCTTAGCACCGCAGAGGCGGTTAAGATAGTTGCGGAAGAAGAAGACACAAACATTGCCGCCATCGGCAGCCTAGCAGCCGCAAAGCTTTACGGAATGACTGTGCTCGCCGAGGGAATACAGGATGAACAAACTAATGAAACCCGGTTCGCAGTCATAGCCTCTGAAGACACTGAGCCCACAGGCCAAGATAAAACCTCCATAGCCATATTTCTATTGCAGGATAGGCCTGGTGCTTTATGCGAAGTTTTAGAGCAGTTCAAAGAAAGAAACATCAACCTTACAAGAATCGAGTCTAGACCCTCAAAAAGAGTTCTTGGAGACTACATATTTTTTGTGGATTTGGAAGGACACAGAAAAGACCCCAAGGTTAAGGAGGCTATAATAAATATTAGCAAAAGCGCCGGAGAGGTAAAAATAATGGGCTCCTTCCCATCCGCCAAAAAGAAAAATACTCCCTCCCTATAGCAGGTTCAACTAATATTTACAACTTAAGGAAGGAAGGCTTGAGTCGTGCTCAAGAATATTGATTTCGAGGACTTAACATTTGAGGAAGCACTAAATCTATCAAGTGAAAAAAATCTTCGGGCTTTATGTGATGTAGCTAATAGAATAAGGAAAAAGTATTATGGTGACATTGTAACATTTTCTCTAAACGTTTTTATTCCCCTAACAAATATTTGTAGAAACCGTTGCAGTTATTGTGGTTTTCGAAGGGAACCAGGGGACCCGCTTGCAAGGATTATGAGCACCGAAGAAGTAGAAAATCTCCTAATTAGGGGAAAAAAGGCGGGGTGTACTGAGGCCCTCTTCACCTTCGGGGAGAAACCTGAAGAAAAGTATCCCGAAGTTAGAAGTTTACTTAAGGAGTGGGGATACTCCTCAATGGTGGATTATCTCTACGATCTTTGTCTGGTGGCACTAGATGTGGGATTGCTTCCTCACAGCAACCCGGGCATCTTGGAGAAGAGGGAGATTGAGAAGCTGAAACAGGTGAATGCCAGTATGGGCCTCATGCTGGAAAATTGTAGTGAGAGGCTGTGTGGAGCGGGCGGACCGCATGAGCATAGTCCAGGGAAGTTACCTGAGAGCAGAATTAAAACTATAAAATACGCGGGGGAGTTAAAGGTGCCATTTACGACCGGCATCCTTCTAGGGATAGGAGAAACAGTTGAGGAAAGGATAGAGAGCATATTCACCTTAAAAGAGCTTCATGAGAAATATGGCCACATACAGGAAATAATAATTCAGAATTTCACTCCCATACCGGGCACACCTATGGAGAAGGTGCGGCCGCCAAGTTTGAGTGATGTTATGCTAACCGCAGCTATTACGCGATTAGTTTTTAAGGGTGAAATAAGCATTCAGATTCCCCCAAATTTAAATATTGGACGTGAACGTGAGCTACTTGCATCGGGGATGAATGACTGGGGAGGAATCTCACCCGTAACTTCAGATGAAATTAATCCAAATAATCCCTGGCCAACAAGGCAAAAGCTTGAAAAAATAACTAGAGAAAATAACTTCAGACTGGTAGAAAGATTACCAATTTATCCGAAATATATACAAAAAGGCTATGTTTCTGGTAAGATTGCCCCCCTCATCCACGAATTGGCAGACGAAAAAGGTTACAGGAAGTGTGAAAATTGAATTTGCTAGATAACATAAATGGGGAAGTTTCCCACATACTTCAGAGAGCCATAGATGGACACCCTCCCTCGATAGACGAAGCAGAACTCCTGTTCAATTGCACTGGCCAAGAGTTTCTAGCCCTAATCTTTGTCGCGGATCAGGTTAGAAGGAGAGCTGTGGGTGATATTGTAACTTATGTTATAAATCGAAACATCAACTTTACAAATGTATGTGTCAATAGATGCCGTTTTTGCGCATTTAGGGAAGACAAAGATTCTCCGAACCAATTTCTTTTATCAACAAAAGAGATTGAAAACAAAACCCGCGAAGCAATAAATATGAGAGCCACCGAAGTTTGCATTCAAGGTGGACTGCACCCAGAAGCTACCCTTGACTTGTACCTAGAAATAATAAAGGCAGTGAGAAGGGTTAGCCCAGACATACACATTCACGCCTTCAGCCCAATGGAGATACACCACGCTGCAAGAAAGGAAGGGTTAAGCACACGTGAAGTCTTAAAGATTCTAAAGGAAGCGGGATTAAACTCTATGCCAGGAACAGCAGCAGAAATATTAGTGGATAAAGTTAGGGAAGTGATTTGCCCCACGAAAATATCAGTAAAGGAATGGATTAGGATTATTGAGGAAGCCCATAGGTTAGGAATATTGACCTCAAGCACCATGATGTATGGGCATATAGAGAGCAGTAGAGACAAGGCAGTCCATATGGATATTTTAAGGAATATACAGAAGAGAACCAAGGGATTCACAGAATTTGTCCCACTCAGCTTCATTCACCAACAAACGGAGCTCTACAAGAATTTTTCCTCCCGGCCAGGCGCCACGGGCATGGAAGACGTAAAAGTTTACGCTATTTCCCGCCTAATGTTTGACGGGTTAATAAATAACATACAGGTGAGCTGGGTTAAGCTTGGCACAAAATTTGCCCAGTTCTGCTTAAACGCGGGCGCCAATGATTTCGGTGGAACATTAATTGAGGAAAATATTTCAAAAATAGCTGGATCCCCCAGTGGAGAGTATCTTCCCCCCGAAACTATTATAGCCCTCATCAAGGACTGTGGACGGATCCCAGTTCAGAGAACAACAGTATATGAACTGATTGGTTAAATTTTATTTTTCAAATTCTCTCCTCCGTCCTAAAAACCTCTTTAGCTCTAGCTTTCAAAATTTGAAAGTCCTTCTCAGTAAGAATATTGAGGCTTAATAGATTGTTTAAGCCTTCGTAAATGCTTGTTTCTATCTGCTGTGAATTTATTAGATTTGCTTTTTTAAGCCCCTTTTGAATTTCTAATTTTAGCTCCTTACTGTCATTAATTAGTGTTTCAGCCCTTCCTTTTACCGCTTCTAGAAACGCAGGGTTGGGTAGATCTAAGGGGAGTGTTTTCTGCCCAAAATCACAACTAATAGTTTCATTCGATTTTAGCAGAACTAATGGGGGCACCACAAAAAATCTTTCTTGCTTCGTATCTTCGAATTTTCCAATGTAGAGGGGAATATAAAATAGAGAGGGGGAAAATATTTTGTCCGGCATTTTAACTATTAGCGAATTTAGAAGGTTTAAGAGATGCCCGATTTCTTTGCGCTCACGTTGAAACAGCTGACTTAATTCTTGGATTTTAGATTTAACTCTGCCCATTAAAATCTGTTGTTTGCTCAAAACATCTTTTGCTTCTTCCTTCAACAAGTCTACACGGCTTCTTTGTTCCATAATCTTCCCATCAAAGTCCTTAAGAATAGCGTTTTTGTCAACTTCTATTTTCTTGCTTATTTTCTCAATAGTTGAATCAATTTTCTTTATACTCTTAGAAATGTTCTCCACCAACTTCTTGGTCTTATTCATATACTCCGAAACGTTGGCTAATTTTTGAATTCTCCCCTCTATAACTTCCAAAACACTAATTTTTTCATCGATTGACTTTTCTATCTCCTCGGTAGATTTTAACGCCACATCTTCTAAAACCTCAATCAGTGGGCCAAACAATTCTTTTATTTCCAGTATTAGATTCTTATCTGCTTCAGCAAACCAAGCATCAAGCTTTTTTAATTCCTCTTCTCTGAGCTGTAAGAGCATTCCAATCTGCTTCTCGACATCCTTCACTGTTTCCTCTATTTTGACTTTATAACTTTCCCCGGTCTCCACAATCTTTTCACTTATTACCTTGAGCCATTTCTCAGTTATTAACGTTAAGAAATTTTCCCTTTCCATTAGTCTTTGAGAACGCATTTCCAAATCCTGAATTAACTTCATAAAAACAGTTTTATTCTCAACCGCCTGGGTGCGAGTTACAAGGGGGCGGAACACAACATAATCCTTAGTCTCACCCAACCTCGCTTGAGAAAAGCTGATCTCCAAATCTTTAACTAACTCTGGAACTAAAAATCCATATAGTGGAAATTCCTCCAATTTCTCACTTTCTAAATCTAATAGTAGATCCTCGAGAGAATTTACAAACACATCTACACTATTTATTTTGAGAAAATTATCAGCATTATCTAAAGCCGGGTAACGTTTAGCTCGTATTTGGAGGGCCGCCGTACTCATAGCATCCACTATAACTCCCCGGTCTCCATCCTCAAAAGGCACTATCCAAAAGGGCCATAAGACTCTTACAATACCCCTCAACTCCTCCTCTGGCTTTTTCCAGAGAAAGCCCCCTCCACGCTCTCTTACATCTTCCAGTAAAGAGAAAACAGAGGCAATCTCCACATTGAAGGGGTAACTTGAAGGCCCCCCAGAAGCATCTCTTAGAAAAGGCACCAGTTTAACCTTACCTGGGAGGCGTTTCATTTGATAATCTTCCACCAAGTGATCTAACTCTTGGGTAAATGGCCTGAAGACAGTCACATTTCCATGCCATGTTTTAAGTTCCTCTTTGAAGCGGTTAACAAAGGCTTTAGAAGCAAAGCCTAGGAAATTTTTGAGTTCTTGTTCATCGTCGTCTTTTCCAACAACAGCCACGAAAATCAAGTTCTCAGAAACTTCGCATACGAACCTTGCATCACCAACCTCCACAGTCTTGATATCTCCATGGCCGAGTTCCCGAGCAAAGTTGTAGACAGCGCCTAGAAACCCCGAAAAAAGCGATTCATCTACCTGCTCCTTACCATAAACCCTATGGAAAAGGGGCTCACCGGACTTAAGAAGAATATGGAACGCCTTAATCATGTTAACCATTACCCAGAAGTTTTAGAAATCGGGAGGGTTTAAAATACTATGTTCAAGTCTTTAATTTTATATTTTTTTCACAATATAAAAATTCAACTATGTACTTGTTGCAGAAGTCAGAGTATTGAAAAAAAGAATCACAATATCCTTTAAAAATTAGTAATTATGGGCATTCCTCTTGATGGTTATTAGTTTTTTGCTTAATAATTCGACTTTTTACTGCCACCAAAAACTTTATTATTTCTAGGTATATACGGCGTTTAGTGATTATGCAACAAATCCAAAAGCGCGGAAGAGGTAACAATCATGTCAGAAGAAAACTCTATCTACATCGGTTCCAAACCCGTGATGAATTATGTTTTAGCATGCATAACTCTTTTCCATAACGGAAAAAAGGAAGTAACTCTGAAGGCACGTGGCCGCTCCATAAGCAGAGCTGTAGATGTGGCAGAGATAGTGAGAAACAGATTCGTTTCAGAGGCTAAACCCAAGGACATAAAAATTGGAACTGAGCCCATCACGGCAGAAAACGGTTCAACGATTAATGTTTCAACCATTGAGATCACACTAGGAAAAGACTAAGTGGGTAGCTTTTTGGATTTTATCTAATTTTTTCTTTAATTAATACATTTTCTTTTTCACTAAAAATTCGCAGTATTTCTCTGGGTGGAGCCCCCTCAAGTCTAATTTAACAAAAGTTTTTTAAGCAATCCCTCTTCTTATAAAAACTACACCAAAATTGCTGTTTATTATCGGCGGAAAACTGCCTTAACCGGTACTTACAGCCTCATGATTACCTTTATTCGGAGACTTGAGAATTGAAGGTTCCCGTATGTTCTTTTTGCCTTAAAAGTGGAGTTTACTGTTCCACATGCAGGGAAAAAATAGAACGAGGCGAGGTGACCCCCCTCGATTTAAA
>JAGTRH010000088.1 GCA_018396795.1 Candidatus Bathyarchaeota archaeon | reverse complement strand
TACCACCTTCATTATGTACTGGTTCGGTTAAAGGCCTAATAACATCTGAATCAAGGATGATGGCGTCTTTGATATTCTCGCCTACAGTCTGCCCAGTTACGGTTAGAACGTCTAAATGCAATCTATCTTGTAAAACCTTCATGACTGCTGGTATACCGCCAGCTGCATCGAGCTCCTCTAAGTCATGTGGTCCACTTGGACGCATATCGCATATGTGCGGAATTCTTCTTGCAACCTCATCGAAAACCTCAAGTGGAAGAGAAACCCGAGCTTCTTCAGATATGGCTTTAATGTGTAAAACAGCATTTGTTGATCCGCCTAGAGCCATATCAATCGCTATTGCGTTCTCAAAAGCCTCGCGAGTCAATATATCGAGTGGCTTTAAATCTTCTTTAACCATTCCGACAATTCTTTCCCCACTTTTTTCAGCTATCCGAAGTCTTTTTGATGAAACTGCTAAAGCTGTCGCGCATCCTGGAAGCGCTAAGCCAATAGACTCGGCTATACATGCCATTGTGTTAGCTGTATACATACCGTTGCATGACCCGCAACCTGGAAAGGCATAATCCTCAAGAGACCTTAATTCTTCTAAGCTTATTTTTCCAGCAGAATATTCGCCTATAGCCTCAAATATTGATGTTACATCGACACGTTTCCGACCATATCGACCAGAAAGCATTGGTCCACCAGTCACAATTATTGAGGGAATATTTAGTCTAGCAGCTGCCATAATCATCCCGGGAGTTATCTTGTCGCAGTTTGTTAGCAGAACTAGACCGTCGAACTTGTATGCTTGGGCCATAACCTCTATTGAATCCGCAATAAGCTCTCTCGATGGAAGCGAATAATGCATGCCCTCGTGACCCATAGCTAAGCCATCACATATCGCAATTGTATTGAATTCAAAAGGTACGCCGCCAGCAGATCTAACGCCAGCCTTAACAAACTGTACTACTTTATCTAAATGCATGTGCCCTGGGACAAGTTCGGTGAAACTATTCGCTATACCTATAAAAGGCTTGTTTAAATCCTCATCACTAACGCCTAAACATTTCCATATAGCTCTATGAGGGGCTCTCTCGACACCAAATTTAATAACATTGCTTCTCAAATCCAGTGAGCCTCTTCGAAGACCTAAAACACTAAACTCTAATAATTAGATATTAATAAAATCTTCCATCAGTTCCGTCTGAAAAATTCGGTTACCAATATTTTAAGAATAACTTCATTGGCTAATTGGTTTGTTCCTTATACGCTTCCATTGCGTTATTAAAAAGCCCTTAAAGAATGCGGCAACCTAAGAGAAATACATCCTTTAATACTTTTATGTTCTTGTGTTATGCTTGGATGGGAGATTCTCCGCGGTGGAGATTTTTCTAATAGGATAACAGTTGAGACCTTAAATAAATCAGAAGGAGAACGATAAGTTGCAGCATCCAGCCTTTAAACCGAAAGGCTTTTATATTAATTGCTTATATTTCCTTGTTCTGAGGTTGTTTAAAATGGGGTATTGCTTTATCTAGCCGCCGGAATTTCTTTGCTAATAAAGTGAAGATTTTTGATACAACCCTACGTGATGGTGAACAAACTCCAGGTGTATCATTAACCCCCGAAAAGAAGCTTTTAATTGCTAAAAGGCTTGATGAACTCGGAGTAGACATTATCGAGGCTGGCTTTGCAGCGGCTTCTGAGGGTGAAACAGAGGCAATAAAATTAATAGCTAAGGAAAATCTTAGGGCGGAAGTATGCAGTTTCGCTAGAGGTGTTAAAAGCGATATAGATGCCGCGCTAAAATGTGATGTTGACTCTATTTTCCTAGTTATCCCAGCATCAGACACGCATATCAAGCATAAACTTAGAAAAACTAGAGAGGAAGTCCTTAAGATTACAGAGGAATGTACAGAGTATGCCAAAGATCACGGCTTGATAGTTGAATTTGGTCCCGAGGATGCAACAAGAAGTGAAATGAATTTTCTTAAAGAAATTATTAGGGTAAGCCTATCAGCCGGAGCGGATAGAATTACACCACCAGATACGGTGGGCGTCCTGACGCCGGAAAGGTCTTATGAGTTCTTCTTAGATTTGAAGAAGACATTTCCAAATGTTATTTTTGGCGTGCATTGCCACGATGACTTCGGTTTAGCAGTTGCAAATACTCTAGCTGCTTTAGGAGCCGGAGTTGAAGAGGCTCATGTGACCGTCAATGGTTTAGGTGAAAGGGCTGGAAACGCAGCGTTAGAGGAAGTTGTAGTAGCCTTAAAATTACAGTACAATATAGATACATCTGTTAGAACCGATCTTTTGTATGATACATCGATGCTCGTCTCAAGACTAGCTGGAATCCCAGTTCAGCCTAACAAGGCAATCGTTGGCGAAAACGCGTTCGTTCATGAGTCTGGCATACATACTCATGCAATATTAGCTGAACCATCAACTTACGAAGTAATTCCGCCTGAATTTGTTGGCAGAACAAGGAGGATCGCGGCTGGCAAGCATGCGGGCTCACATGGTATAAGAGCCGCCTTAAATGAGATGGGACTATATCCATCAGATGAGCAGCTTAAGGAAATATTCCAAAGGGTTAAAGAAATAGGCGATAAAGGTAAAAGAGTTACTGACGCTGACCTTAAGGTTATCGCCGAGACAATTATGGGCATTCCTTCAATCCAGCCGATAAAGCTTGAGGAGTTAACCGTCGTAACAGGTGATCGTGTGACACCTACAGCCTCTGTTAGGTTAAATGTTAATGGAAAAATGCTTATTGAGGCTGCTACTGGCGTTGGTCCAGTAGATGCTGCAATGAACGCCATTAGAAAAGCTGTCTCAGCAATAGAGCCGATTCGCCTGGAAGAATATCATGTAAAGGCGATAACTGGTGGAACCGATGCTATGGTAGAGGTTATAGTTAGATTGCGAAAAGGGGACCGAATAGCTACAGCTATGGGTGCGCACGAGGATATAGTCATGGCAAGCGTCAGGGCAATGATAAGTGGCATGAATGTATTAATGAGCAACAATAAATCAACAAACAGGAAGTAAATTAAAGATGTCTAGGTTGCGGCGAAAACCGATGCAGCAAAAGATTTTTAAGCAACATAAGCATACTACTATGCGTTTCTCGCATCCTCTGGAGGGCTAAAAGTGAGGGATATATGGGTACGGAGGAATCGCTACCTCCATAGCGAATACTAATCTTAATACATCAATCTTCTTCAAGCACGGAAAAGCTTACAGACCCTCCAGGAATATATCTTTGAGAGCATTCAAATATGGATATGAAAAGCAGCAATTTTTCCAAAGGCATAAGAGGCGTTTAGAGGTGTTTATTAATGGTTAAGATGAGCGGTGCAAAGGGACTTATAGAAGCCTTAAAGAAAGAGAACGTCGAAGTCATATTCGGTATACCAGGAGGGGCAATACTACCAGTCTATGACGTATTATATGACTCGGATATAAAGCATATTCTTATGCGGCATGAGCAGTGTGCAGCACATGCAGCTGACGGGTATGCTAGAGCTAGCGGTAGGGCTGGTGTCTGTATGTCCACCTCCGGTCCAGGCGCAACAAATCTAGTTACTGGAATAGCAAACGCCTACATGGATTCTTCTCCGGTAATCGCGATAACCGGGCAGGTTCCTAGATCATTTATAGGTAAGGATGCATTTCAAGAAACAGATATTGTTGGTGTAACAACTCCTATAACTAAATGTAATTTTCAAGTTAGAAACGCTGCAGAAATACCAAAGATAGTAAAAACAGCATTCTACATTGCTTTAACTGGTAGACGCGGGCCAGTTCTCATAGATCTACCAAAAGATGTGCAGACTGAGGAGGCGGAGATGAATTTTGATGATAAGATTGAACTGAGAGGTTATCGTCCAACATACGATCCACATCCACTACAAATCGATAAGGCTGTTCAACTATTAACCCAAGCTGAACGACCATTAATAATTGCCGGTGGAGGAGTAATAGCATCAAACGCCTGCTCCGAATTAGTTGCCTTAGCTGAGACTTTAGTTGCTCCCGTCGCAACAACTTTAATGGGTAAGGGTGCTATATCGGAGAATCACCCTCTTTCAGTTGGTATGCTTGGTATGCACGGAACTGTTGCAGCTAATCATTTAGTTCAAGATGCTGATGTCCTATTAGCTGTCGGCATGAGGTTCTCTGACAGAAGCACTGGGAATCTTAAAACATTCTGCCCAGATGGAAAGATAATTCACATTGATATAGATTCCTCCGAGATAGGAAAGAACATTAGGCCCCATGTTCCAATAGTTGCCGATGCTAAAAAGGCATTACAATCTATACTTAATCGTTTAATGGAGAAGTTTAGTAGAAAGGAGAGGACCGAGTGGCTTAGCAGAATAGAGGAGCTTAAGAGGATACATGAAGAAATGGTTAAATTAGAAGGAGATGCGATCAAGCCGCCAGCCCTCATGGCTGAGGTAAGAAGAATCTTACCAAATGACGCGATTATAACAACTGAGGTTGGGCAAAATCAGATGTGGGCTGCACTATACCTGAAAGTCTACAAGCCAAGGACATTCATAAGCTCCGGAGGATTAGGAACTATGGGTTTTGGCTTTCCAGCGGCTTTAGGCGCGAAAGTTGCATGCCCAGATGTTCCGGTCGTAGATATAGCTGGCGATGGAAGCTTTATAATGACAGAGCAGGATCTCGCTTCATCGGTTGCATGGAAAATACCGGTTACGGTCATAATCTTAAATAACTCGGTGCTTGGCATGGTTGCTCAGTGGCAAAGGCTCTTTTATAATAGGCGCTATTCAGCAGTTCACCTTAAGAGTATTCCGGACTTCGCTAAGTTGGCTGAAGCCTATGGTGCTCAGGGGCTTAGAGTCCAATCGATTGAGGAATTTAAAAACGCGCTTAAGATGGCAATGAATAGTGACGTGACAACAGTTATAGACGTTCCTATATCGCCAGAGGAGAACGTCTTTCCAATGGTTCCGCCTGGAAATGATTTGAGGGATTTAATATTAAGTTGAGAGTTGATTGATTATGGAGAGAGAAGAGAAAATTTACATGATATCCGCTGTTGTGGAGCATAAGCCTGGAGTATTATATAGCGTTTCAAACATGTTCAGAAGAAGGGGCTTCAATATTGAGAGCATATCCGTTGGCGAGTCAGAGCAACCCGATCTGGCGAGAATGACGATAACGATAAAAGGCGATGAAATATTAGTTGAGCAAGTTGTTAAGCAACTGAAAAAACTCATAAGCGTCATTAAAGTGAGTATACTGGACCCGAGTAATACGGTTGCTAGGGAAATGGCTCTTATAAAAGTAAGCACGCCGGATGCAAGAGTTAGGTCAGATGTAATAAATTACACTGAAATTTTCAAAGGGCATGTTGTTGATGTTGCGCATGAGTCGCTAATAATTGAGATAACTGGCGATACGGATAAGATAGATGCCTTTATAGAGTTAATGAAGCCCTTTGGCATAAGAGAGATCGCTAGAACAGGAATCGCTGCCCTCCCGAGGGGGATGAGATCCGTCAGGATGGAATAGTGTATCTATGATGGAGGGAATTATTGTTGGTTAAAGTATATTTCGATAAGGATGCGAATCTTGATGTAATTAAGGATAAGACTGTAGCTGTAATTGGTTATGGAAGTCAGGGGCGCGCCCAATCCCAAAATATGCGTGATTCAGGTCTTAAAGTTATCATTGGACTCAGACCTGAAGGTGAATCGTGGAAAAGAGCTGAACAAGATGGATTCGAAGTTTATTCCATGCCAGAAGCTGCTAAAAGAGGAGACATAATCTTTATGCTAGTTCCAGACATGATTCAGCCGGAAATATACAATGAGTATATTAAACCGCATCTATCAGAGGGGAAAGTCCTAGATTTTGCGCACGGCTTTAACATACACTTCAAGCAGATAACTCCACCTAAAAATATTGACGTAGTGATGGTTGCGCCTAAAAGTCCTGGTCCAAGATTGCGTGAAACATACTTGATCGGATTCGGTGTTCCTGCTTTAGTAGCAGTTTACCAAGATTACTCTGGAAAGGCCAAAGATATAGCGCTAGCA
>JAGTRH010000087.1 GCA_018396795.1 Candidatus Bathyarchaeota archaeon | reverse complement strand
CATGCTTGAGGTTTGCTCAATAATGCTGGCAATATACGATTGAATGTAATCTGAGGAGGCATCTGCAGGTAAGCCTAGATCTGCAATTATCTTTTTAACGTTTTCCTCCTGAATATTTTGGGATTCTAAGCGCTTTTCCAAATCATTTATTTTCATTTTTCTCTCCCTGATTTCATTTGCCAATCTAGTGCACAGTGTTTCAGCGCTGCTGATCCCAGCCCTAAGCCTAGTTTCCTCCGCCTTCATTTCTTCACTTTTTTGCCGTAGTGCTTTCATTTCCTCAAGGCGAGCTGAAGCCTCCTTAAGTTTCTCCTCGGCCTCCTGAACCTGATTTCTAGCCTCCTCCAGTTCAGCGTCCCTTAACGCCAGTTCCTTTACAGTTTCATCGTATTTCTTTTGTATGTCCTCTATGCTTATTACGTCTGGGTCGCGCGTTAAGGTTTCACGTTCGCTTTCATACCATCTTTGAAGGGGCCTTAAATTTGTCCAGGAGACCTCGTAGTCTGAAATTCCAAATAGCTGATCCATCTTTCTCTGTCTCTCACCCGGGGTCATATCAAGTATTTCCTTAAGTTTCTCCTGCCTAACCCACATAATCTCGCGGAAAATTTCCTTATCTACCCCAATAATGGATTTTAACTGTTCAGCAATGGCTTCATTCTTCATTTCCGCTAGGAGCTTATCTCCCTCAAAAAGTTTAAGTTGTTCATTATCTTGAACTATATGTTCCCCTTTTCTTCTGAGACCCCTCCATATAGTGTACTCTTTACCGCCTTCTATGAATTTTAGGGCCGCTCTGCAGACATCAGCTCCCTCACGTAGAAGATACTCATAGCTTCTGCCTAATGGGTCGCCGAAGAGGACGAAGTCGATGGCGTATAGAATGCTGGATTTCCCAGCCCCTAATCCTCCAACTAGGCAGTTAAAGCCCTTTGAGAATTTCACGTAGGATTTAACGTGGGATCTAATGTTTTCAATAAATACGCCGTCGATCCTCATCTATAAGCCCTCCAGCATCCTCTTAACCATGCCCTCATCGCCCTTAACCAGAAACTGCATGATATCTAGGGCCATCCGGGCTTTCCTCTCAGCTTCTTCTTGACCGTAACGCTGAGAGAAGAATTGAAGAAAATACTCATAGGATTTAAGCTTCAAATCCTCCATCTCACCGCTAAATATGCTTTTAACTGTTTCCTCCGGGAGATCCATCTCCCTTAGGAGCACAACCGGATGCACGGTGAGAGCCCTCTTAGCAGAGTCCCTTATCCTCGCTAGGTCGATCTCCCTTCTGGACGATTCAGCCGGGAGGATGCCTCTTAAAACTGGAACTATAACGGCGCCTTCTTCGTCAGCCTCGATAATAAGTTTTGCAGCTAAATCGGATATTTCCTGCGGTGTTAAACCGCTGAAGTCTCTATCCACAAGTTTAAATTTCCGTGGGCTATCCAATTTTATCCGGCTTATCTTTACATCACCATTCTGATCAACTTCCACATAGTTGAACCCCTTCTCAACATATGCATCCTCATAGCTAACGGTTTCAGTTGGACCGCTGTAAACCAGCGTTCCGCCCCTGAAGGGCACCTGCATAGACGCATGCACATGTCCCCCAGCATAATAGTTGAAACCATCCGGTATGAGACTTGGCGGGGCTTCAGCTGCAATTTTAGGATAAATGTTAGCCAATTCTGGAATCTCTAAAGCCATGTGGAAGACGAATATGTTGAAGGTCTCTTTAAGCGGCATGGGTCTATTAAGTTCGTAGAAGGTTGGCAATTGCCTTTCAGCCTTATCTCTAGTCCTAAAGCTTGGGATGCCGTAGACATAACAGTAGTCGCTTTTCCAGCAGGCATTCTCATGTCTCGGTAAATAATAAATTAGCCCAGCGCTGTCCAGTGGATTAAGAATCGTTCCGGTCACAATATTCGGAGCTGCATCGTGGGAACCGTCTACAATAAGCGAAGGTATGCCAGCATCCCTTAGCCTTCTAAAGTTTCTTATCGCCCTTTCCAGCGTTATGTTTAACGGACGGGCATGGTGGAATAGGTCTCCTGCTATTATCATGAAGTTGGGTTTTAGCTCGATGGTTTTATCAACAACCTCCGTAAAAGCCTTATCGAAATCCTCGCGCCTCTCGCTGAGATTATACTGTTCATAGCCTAAATGGGCGTCAGCTACATGGACAAAGCTGAAGCGGCTCAATCTAAACTTGCACCCCTAAATTTTTTGTATCTATTCAATTAATTAAGTTTCACGTAGAGGAGACAAAACCTTTATTGAGTGGTATGATAAAAAATATTGATTTAATTGTGAAAGGGTAAACATGAAAATGTTTGTTTCAAGGCTGCTTAAGAAGTTCCTTCCGCTACATAAAAGTCTATGTAGGCTATATTACAGTCCATTTGTTATAGGATTAACAAGTTTCTTATGGTTCATTTTCAGAACGGGAACAAAACCCTCAAGAATAACCTATCCGTGCCAAAGGGCTGCATTAGCAAACAGTTATCTTTGGCTGACAATATATGCTATCCCGCTTCTACATTTCATACGTCGGAAATCCTTTAGAAGAATCAATTTAAGAAGGAAAACTCTTCTAATATTGGTTACGCTCCTCACAGTTGGCGGTTTATCAGCATTATGGGGCATGTATGAAATGACCAGATGGAGGGAAACGCAAGAAATAGGGCTAACAATAACGGAGAAATTGGCTAAATTTGAACCTTCTTCAAGCATCTTCGTCGTAAACGGCGCTAGGGGTAATGACGATGGAATCTTAAGATTGATCGATTTGATGGGTGAGCACGATCTACCTTTCTATAAGTCCCATGAATATGGAAGAAATAAGGGTCCAAATGGACTAATTGACAGAGATGATGTTGTAATAATAAAGGTAAACAGTCAGTGGGATGAGAGGGGAGGAACAAACACCGATCTTGTCAAGGCGCTCATCCAAGCAATACTTGCGCATCCGGATGGCTTTGCTGGCGAGATAGTTGTAGCCGATAATGGGCAGGCGCAATATGGTTCAGCTGGTTCAGGCGGAAGCTTCAGCTGGAGCAGAAATAACGCTGAAAATATCTCACAATCAATTCAGAGCGTTGTAGAGTTCTTCGCCAGCAGAGGTTATAGGGTTTCCGCCTACTTATGGGATAGGATAACCACGAAGTATGTGGATGAATATTTTGAGGGTGATCTAGAGGACGGCTACATCGTTAACACAACTAGAAACCCTAGAACTGGAATAATGATCTCATACCCAAAATTCAGAACGACGTTTGGCACATACATAAGCTTCAAATATGGCTTATGGGACCCTAAGAACAAAATATACTATGGCGATAAGCTTAAGGTGATTAATTTTCCAGTTTTGAAGACCCATAGCATATATGGTGTTACAGCATGCGTGAAGCATTATATGGGCGTTGTCTCGGATAAGCTAACAGCCTCCTTCGGTGCTAGAGCGCATAACACTGTAGGCAATGGTGGGATGGGAACCATGATGGTTGAGACAAGGTTCCCAACGTTGAACATAATTGATGCGATATGGGTTAACGCTGTGCCGCGCGGCGGGCCAAGCACGTCCTATAATGAAGCAGTCAGGGTTAGCATTATAGCCGCGAGCACTGATCCTGTTGCCCTAGATTACTGGGCTGCAAAGCGCATACTTCTGGAGGTGGCGAAGCAAAAAGGCTTCAGGGGACTAAACTCAATTGATCCCGATAACACTGAATCAGGATCGTTCGGCAACTGGCTTAGACTTTCTATGGGAGAGATCAAAGGTGCCGGATACCAGGCAACGGTTGATGAGGACTATATGAACATTTATGTACTTCAGCTGGAGAGAACCTAATTTCATCCCTAGCTCGCTTAATAAAATAAGATCTTCAGCGTAAGTTAACTAGGCCCTAGCGAAGATTAAACCGCATAGTTCCCACTTTGATGATTTAGGCAGCCATCCGCGCCAAGACTCTCTATAGATAACTCTCCAGCCGAAACTGGTCATTAGGCTTTCTATAAACGATGGCGTCATGCCCCACAACCAGTGCTCGCTGTCCATTATGGTTGCATCCGAAAAATTTGCCCAATAATTTATTTCTCTAGTCCATTTCTCATGAAATGGGATGAGGCGATTGGCTCTTGAACCTGAAAGCAAGACGAGACAATTACGGAATGGCATAATTTTTTCTGGAAGTATAGCCTGTGAAATTAAAAAGAATCTTTCAGCTTTAGATAACATAAGAGATAATGTATGTATCGGGTCTCTCTGGTGGGGCAGAACATCATAGGCTAAAGCAAGATCATAATGATTCTTCAAACCCCCCATGAAACTTTCATCTGAAAAATCTCCTTTTCGGAAATCTATATTGGCTCTTAAACGCGTATTTTGAACCCAATTTTCCGATTCGAACTTATCTATCATTGTAACTTTAGGTATATTAAATTTCTCCACGCATACTCTGGAATATAGGCCATCTACTTCCCACATCCCTCCGAAATCTATGACGCTGCTAACGGGCAAACACCTCTCGATCATAGAAATCTTGCGCATAATCGTATCCCAGTCCTTTTTCCAGTTTATACTTTTATAATCAGATCTAAAATATGGTGGAAGTAGATTGTTTAAGCAACTGTTTCCTTCTTTTCCCCGTCTCAAGAGAGATCACCAAATAATCCCTCAAGTTCGCCATTTATATTATTTCTATGCCTTCCACGTACGGCGCGTTTACAATTCCTCCATTATAATCTCGGCGCACCGGCGGAGATGATGTAAATCGTATTCTTCCCGTTGATATTTGAATGTTATGTGGCCTACAAAGCATTATTAGTCCTCAAATATTCCTCTGTCAGGCATTGGATCTTCATATTATAAAAAAGTAATTTTTTATTCCCCTACATTCTTTAATGCTTCAACCCTCATCTAAATTATGGATAAGACTCACATAAGCGTTTAATTGACGCTCATAAAGCTTATATGCTGCCGTATGTTATATTGCATCTCTAAGGTAGAGATGCCGGTATCATGAGCGAAATGGCAATTTTAATGGATAATATCGTTAAAAGGTTTGAAAATATTGTCGCCGTTAATGGTGTCAGTTTATGTGTGGAGAAGGGGGAACTTTTCGGTCTTCTTGGACCGAATGGCGCGGGTAAAACGACAACTGTGAATATTCTTTGCGGGCTTTTAAAGCCTACAAGCGGTTGTGCCATCGTAGGCGGTTACGATGTGCAGGAAGAGAATGCGAAAGTTAGAGGGCTAATAGGCGTCTGCCCTCAGGAAACTGCAATCTATCCTTATTTAACAGGCGCAGAAAATGTGGAGCTTTTCGGAAATCTATATGCCCTTGACAAAAGTACGCTTAATAAAAGAAGAGAAATGCTTCTTGAAAGAATGGGGCTCACTCAAGATGCAAAAAGAAGAGTTGAAAAATATAGTGGCGGCATGAAACGCCGACTAAGCCTCATCCTAGCGTTAATTCATGATCCGGAAATTATATTCCTAGACGAACCTACTGTGGGGATGGATCCCCAGTCGCGCCGTGCCGTCTGGGATTTTATGAGGGAACTGAAAAATGATGGAAAAACCATCTTTTTAACTACCCATTACATGGAGGAAGCTGAAGCGCTTTGTGATCGCGTCGGCATAATTGATTATGGAAGGCTTATAGCCCTTGGTTCCCCAAGAGAATTGACTTCAAAAAACGAAGTCAAGAATTTGGAAGAGGTTTTCATTAAGTTAACCGGACGAAAGATAAGGGAGGAGATCTAAGATGAAGCCTCAGCGAGTTGTAGCCTTAATCAATAAAGAATTAAAGAGGACATTCCGAGAGTTGGCTGTGCTCTTCATGATATTCCTTTTTCCGGCGGTTTTCGTGTTAACCTTCGGCGTTGCATTCGGCGGTTTAGGAGGTACGCAACCCGCCTACTCTATAGGTGTGGTCAATTTGGACAAAGAAAACATGGCAAACTTCACACAATCTTTTCTTGAGGCGCTGTCTGCCACAAAAATACTGAGTATTCAAGTTTACTTTGATAACCAAACGGCTCAAATTGACCTTTCTCAGGGTAAAGTTCAAGCAGTTATGGTTATTTCCCCCGAGTTTAGTCAAAGCTTGGTTTCTTATCATAAAGCGCCAGATGACCCA
>JAGTRH010000086.1:5833-6147 GCA_018396795.1 Candidatus Bathyarchaeota archaeon | reverse complement strand
GAAAAACACAGAATATTCCATAGCAGAACACGATTCCATTAGTTACAAAGAGTTTACAACAAATGTCATCCACTTTTCAGCTTAATTCTCTTAGCGTCTCTTAACAGAAACAGCAAAAAAGTTTTTGGAAAGGTCTTTTTAAAGTTTAACGCTTACTTTAGAAGATCAAAATAATCATTAAGGTGGAAAACCAACCATCGTTGAGGTTAAAAGACACTACCCCATCATACCAGGCTTTGAAGCTCAACAAGCTCCAGCAAAAAACCGGCGAGTCCCCATCCATAACATTAACCATCAAAAACATAGATTCTGCT
>JAGTRH010000086.1:0-5749 GCA_018396795.1 Candidatus Bathyarchaeota archaeon | reverse complement strand
AGTTGGAGAAAACCAAACTAATAATTAGGCGTGAGTCTGAGGAACATCTCTTTGGCTTTGTCAACGAGAAAACTCATGATGAAACCTCCAATGTTACTTCTAATATCTTTTCTTTCCATAGCGGGTTATAGAGAGGATGGGCTAAGCAGAAACGTTCACCATATAGGATTTTTTCCTTATCCCAGGCTGGCTGCTCTGCATATTTTTCCTTCGGCATCCACATTAAATGAATACTAAACACTTGACCTTGATGCTTCGTTTTGTGAGCCACTTTAACATCATCTATCGATTTAAAGCCTAGCTTTTCCATCTGCCACTTTCTAAACCAAGGACTCCAATGATTTTCTAATGCGATGGTTGCGAAGCCGCTCGCATTTTTCTCGCTTTGCATCATATCCTCTACAAGCTTCTTTCCAAAATTATGTCCCTTAGCTTTCCTCAGAACCCAAATGCAGTTCATCACGATTATCTCTTCACCAGTTACTGGATAACCAGAAACCTCACAGGGTGCATATTCTATTTGACCCACAACCTCTGCGCCAAAAACCAAAAGCTTTTTATGAAAACCCCTTGGAACAGCCAGCTCCAAATACTCTAGTCTACTCTTATATTTCCTAAATGGCATCGGAGCTAAGCACTTGTAAAGAAAACTTTCATAATCCTTGTTCCTAGTAATATCTACAATATTTGCTTGACGTGACAACATCATAATCTACAATTTATCGAAGTTTTTATAAAAATGACTGTGGATTTCTTTATTTTTAGTACAAACCACGATGAAAAACGGTGCCAATGCATGGATAAAATAGAATTTGTTAATGCAACTAAAGATGGCGCGGAAAAATGATTGAGATTTATAGTTCACCCAATCTTTACCATGATAGAGAGGATGCTTCTTGATTTGTTAAATCCTTCCTTGATCACCATCACATCAAACTAGTTAAGTCAAACGAAGACATTGTTGGCGCTTTATTTTGAAAGGTAAATGAGGAAAAACATCACGGAATAAAAGTTATTGAAGATTTTTGGATAGAAGAGAAGTTTAGGTGAAGAGGTTTGGAAGAAACACCACTGAAAACAGCGATAGAATATGCGAAAAAATACTTTGAGCGAAGTGGTTATGGCCTCAGAAAAGTCTTGGTGACAACAGCCGAAACAAACATACTAGCAAGAAGGCTTTACGAAAAATTAGGTTTCCGAAAATGGGCAGAGCTAAAAGACTTGTTTGAAATAGGAAAAACCGCACTAACACACATATTAACGCTTAGACCTTAACATGAGAAAAGATGAACAAAAAGTATGAGGATTTGAGCTTGAGGTTTTCAAAGAGAAGGGAGTTTTGGTTCAAAAGTTTTTGGAGGCATCGAAGGCTTACGAATGCCACGGTGATGGGTGACTGAATATAAGAGAGAGTACGCAACACACTAACATAAAACTATCACAAAAAAGGGCTTTAAAATCATAAAGTACCAGCAAAATCTTGATTACTTCTGTTAGTCGCTGATAACAGAAATTAATTAAAACTATTTCATTTCAACGATCTGTTAAATTTTAATCTCTAATTAAGGACCATTCTATCTCGTTCTTTCCTATTTTCACCAATTATCATTTTCATTCTTCATTTGCGGGATTAAGCGTGATTTCATAATTAATTTGAAGTTTTCGTGACCATGTCCCTTTAGCCGTTCATTAAAATATTTCGAAGACTCTGTCCTCCATTTTTCAGTGTTTGATGAGGTCAGTGTTCTGCTGGAAATTCCGTTGTAATTGTATTTACTTTTGGAAAAATATGAGTGTACTTAGCTCTCATACTCCATCAATTAAAGGGGAGAAGTGCTCCAGTTAAGGATTCACTTAAAAATTAGGTGGGCCGGGCCGGATTTGAACCGGCGACCTCCCGGTCTCCGAAACAACAGCTATTATTCTCCGGGTTTTATCAGCCGGGTGCTATAACCATGCTAAGCTACCGGCCCTCAATTTTAAATGAAAATTTTAAAGATTTAAGGGTTTTGAAGTTGTTAGCTGTGTCTACGTCTCCGCCGTTTAGCTGAGGTTTTTGATCTTAAGATAGCCGTGACAACTATAAGCATCAGCACTCCGAATAATATTAAAAGCAGCTCGGATTGTATAACGATTAACGTATATAGTACTGTCTCTGCTAATCCGCCACTACTTCCAACTACAGTTATCCTGTAGATCCCGGTCGTCGTTGACTTGGGAACAGTCACCGTCATAGTGCTTGTAAACGTAGGACTCCCAGAGTTCGGGTTGAAGGATGCTGAAAACCCACTGGGCATTTCCAATGTTGATAGGGAAACCGTTTCAGCCGAGCCCTCTACTAGTGTCACCGTAATAGTTGCTGAGCTACTGCCTCCAGATACTGCTAAACTACTGCTAGGTGAGATTGAGATAGTGAATCTGGGAGGTCTAGTGAAAATCGCGGTTTCCACTATGGGCTGGTTAACGGTTATCGTGATCGAATTTGCTACGTCAGAATATGAGCCAACCCAGCTGTCGAATATGTACCCTGGAGAGGGAGATGCCGATACCGTTATAGTTTCCCCCTCGTTATACCAGTAAGAACCTTCAGGAGGATTTAGAGTCCCGGCATCAGCCGGGTCGACCTGTAGTTTGAGCTGATACTGCGTCTTGTAGACGGCTACTATGGAGCTGCCTCCAACTGGAACCATTACAGTTCCATTTCTCACACCCGATAGACCGCTTGATGAAGACCAAACGTATCTTTTACCATATCCTGCGCCTACGTAGTCTGTCCATGAGAAACTGATACTAGAGCCGACAGTGCGAGTGATGTTTAACGGCAGTTGGCTGTACGTATAACCTATTCCATCGATTGTTAGAACAGTCTCCAATGCATCTGAATCCAGCCCAATTGCGGAAAACGTTACAGTAGCCGCAACAATTGAAGAAGTGTATTCCAAGTAGAACGTGTGGAGGACGTCTGCTATCAGGTTTACAGCGAGATTTAACGATTCGCCAACCCTGTTCACAAATATCGGATTGCTCCAGTTGTAGTTTCCATCCATCCATATGCATGTTAAATCTCCATCTACGTCAAATGTGGTATCGTAGGCTAGGAGGAGAGTAGCATTGTAAGCTGAAACTATTTCTAAAGCACCGTCAAACTTTAAGTAGACGTTGAAATCATCGTAGTAGCTGTTTGTTTTACCGTTAACGTAGGTCTCGTAATCGCTGTGATGCCGTTCACTACCCCAGTCTGTATTTGAACCCATTAAGTGGCTGAAAACTGCAACGTCAGATATGTAGTGGGCCATAGCACCAAGCCTCATAGAAGCATTAGCCCAGTCGCCAGCCTTAGCATATGCGAGGGCTATCATACATTCTTCCTGCGCTCTGACAGCAGATGCATCATCTTGCAGAGAGCCGTCTACACGATAGTATACGTGATGCTTAGACGTATCTCCAATTCCGTACGGTGGATTGGGATTGTCAGGCAACTCAGTACCATAGAGGAACCATGCGAGATTAACGATGATAAACTGCTTTTCATCTGGTGGAAGCCAATCAAGTGCATGTTCTGCAATCCAATCGTGGGTTCCATACTTTGGATGTTGCGGGTCGGAACTGAAACCGCCGTTGCTCCAAGCAATGCACTGCAACGATAACGAGGATAAAAGTAGTGCAAAGCAGAATAGTAGAGTAAAACCAAGCTTAGACTTCATCTTCCCACTAAAGGAGAAGTTGAGTAGAAGTTTAAAAGCACTTGTTTTATTTTTTACCATCATAAATATCGCATCCATTACAGATGGGTAAACCTATCACTTTTTACTGGAGTGAGTACACGTGTTTATTACGTTGACATATCATGTTGTCAGTTTTATAGCCGATAGTATAGCAATAGTTTTATGATTGAGGGGTGAAGCAATATGCTTAAACATATATGTATGCGCATATACATACTAGCCCAGTCGCCAGCCATAGCATATATGACGAGAGTTATTTCTCTATCTGAGGAAGCTTATAAGGCTCTTAAGAAGCTTAAGAGAAATGATGAGTCCTTCTCAGACGTTATAATGAGGCTTATAATGAGGCTTATAAGAGGCTAGGTCTCTCATAGAGTTTGCTGGTAAATGGGTTGGTAATGACATAGATGAAGTATTTAAAAAAATTCTGCAGGAAAGGGATAAGATAGAAGCTAGGGAGGCTTTGTTTTAAACTTGGTCTGCTTAGACACAGATATACTCGTAGGATTGCTTAAAGGAGAGAAAGATGCTACTTCCACCATAGGCATGTTTCAGAAGATGGGGATACCTCTGAAAACAACCATCATAACCGTTTATGAACTGTTGAAAGGCGCGGCATCATCGTCTAAACCCGTTGAAAACCTAAGGTTGGTTAGGGTTCTGCTCTCCAATATATCAATATTAAACCTAACATATGGCTCATGTGAGAAAGCTTCGGCGATATACGTTAAACTCAGAAGTAAGGGCCATATCATAGGGGAGTTCGACATTTTCATAGCTACTTTAGTGAAGTTATACTTCACTAAAGTGGGAATGATAATGGCGTGATGGACGATTGTGTGAACATCGAACCGGACTTTCTCATTTCAGGATATAAGATAGTTACCAACATTGATATGACAAACATTACCATTATCGAAGATCAGAGTGGGGAGCCAGTTTGTGAGTGGATTTATACACAGATAGCTTGGCCTATGAAAGAGAATATTCAGCCGCCATGGGAAATATTTCCATTTGTAACCGAAACTTTTCATTACTATCCAATGAGAGGAATATTAAAAATGGACATAATCCTACAAAACTTCAAATCGGAAAATGTTTCATCGTGCATTTTTCTGAGCTATGGGGTGCGCTTCACCAGCTCGGAGCATGGAAATTCAACAACAACTGTTGTTTTCGACCACCAAGAAATTTCATACAACGAAATCGAAAAGGCGTATTCAACCAATTCAACTCTTATAAAATTTAAGGTAAACGGCATAGAAAAGGGGTTCTTCGACTTTGGAAGAAACGTCACAATAGATGGCAAACCCAACATCAAAATTAATGGCTCAGTTGGTCCAACACGCTCCAGTTACTACTACCAAACTGGTGGATTATGGCTGGAAATCGGATTAAACTACCCGCATGTAAATCAAACGTTAACACATGATCCATGTTTCGGGCTTTCAATTAGCGACGACGCCATCCAAGAATTCCCATCAACCGTGATGCTTACGTCACTCACAATAATCCTAACTATGACAACATTGAAACTCTTAATCAAACTAATCAGAAATAGAAAACAAAAATACGTTCAATCTTCTCTTAGTCATCGCTAACAGAACTTCGCAACTTTTGACGATAACGGTCTTAAACTTGATACGCCATTTGAAGATTGTTTCCAAACTTTTTTATGCTGTTACCTCAATATATCTGTAATTTGTTGTTGACAAATCCTTTTTTAATTTTGAAAGAAGTTTTGACCCAATCTTTTTGCCCCAATATGCTTTTTTAACCGACAGGCACAGTAAAGCCATGGTTTGTTTTGGTGAATGGTAAGTTTTTATTCCGAGGTCTTCAGCAAAATCTCCTGGAATAAATTCAATGAACCCCACGGGCTCTTTTTCCGAATATGCTATATAACCGCATGCTTCAAATTCTGAAATTATATGCCGTAGCCATCCCCTTTTCATCTCTCTGGCTTCTTTAAGGAAATTCTGAGGAATAGCGCCGTAAAGGAAATCCTCACCCACGCAAAGGTC
>JAGTRH010000085.1:5792-6188 GCA_018396795.1 Candidatus Bathyarchaeota archaeon | reverse complement strand
AGCGGCTTTTGCTAACCCACCAAACAGCATTATTTTCACCCTAGCCATATTTTATGACACCTCTAATCCTATCAGATTTTTAAGGCTGCTAAGGTTGGGCTCCACCTCTGTTATGCTCATGGTATCCGCTGAAAAGATGTCTAATGATTTGAAGCCGCTGCCAGTGACGCAGCAGACAACCTCTTCATCTCTGGCTATGTTACCTGATTCAATAAGCTTTTTTAGGATGGCTATTGTAACTCCACCGGCTGGTTCAGCGAAGATTCCTTCAGCCTTCGCCAGAAGATTTACTCCCTCAATTATCTCCTCATCAGACGCATACTCCGCTAATCCCTTAGACTCTTTAATTGCCCTTAAAGCATAGATTCCATCGCCTGGATCGCCAATGGCTAGGCT
>JAGTRH010000085.1:0-5782 GCA_018396795.1 Candidatus Bathyarchaeota archaeon | reverse complement strand
ACTGGGATAATATCCTCCGAGTGAGACTTGAAGGCTTTAACTATAGGTGAGCATTCCTCCGGCTGCGCTCCAATCAGCCTTGTTTTCAGCTCGTTGATTAACTCAAGATCTCTAAATTGTTTTAGCCCCCTCCATATGGCGCAGAGTAACGCTCCGCTTCCTACTGGTATTATAATGTTCTCCGGAGCCCTCCATCCAAGCTGTTCACAAATCTCGAAGACTATTGTTTTTGAGCCCTCAACATAGTATGGGCGCACATTTATGTTCACTATTGCCCAGTCATGCTCGTAGGCAGCTTGGGCAGCAAGCCTGTTAGCGTCATCATATGTCCCTTTAACAGCAATTATCTTAGCTCCATAAGCAGCTGCCTGCAAAACCTTGCCCTTCTCAATATTAGATGGAATGAAAACATAACATGGTAGCCCAGCCCTAGCAGCATGCGCAGCGGTAGCCGCAGCTAAATTTCCAGTTGAGGCGCATCCAACAGCCTTAAACTCGAACTCAAGGGACTTTGAGACGGCGACGGTGGCTGGTCTATCCTTAAAGGATCCCGTTGGATTAACAGTATCATTCTTTATGTAGAGTTTTCTCACCCCTAAGGTTTCTGCTAAGCGTCTACACTCTTGGAGCGGTGTAAAGCCAGCTCTTAAATCAACAATTTTCGCTTTATCCTCAATTGGTAGAAGTTCATGGTAACGCCATAGGGTCCTGTCTCGCTTCTTAATGATGTGTTTATTAACTTTTATGGAGTTTAAATTATATACAACTTCTAATGGTCCAAAGCAGTCTTCACACGCATGAATTTTTATTGGCGGATACTCTTTTCCGCACTCTCTACATTTAAGCATTTTTATATGTCCTTTTTTCTCGAGCGCCACCACCTCTATAACGAAGTTATAGAGTACTAAATATAACTGATATTTATATTTTATGCTCAAAAATATTCTTCATATGAATATTTCGAAATTTTTATAAGCCTGTTATAATCCCAAATTTATATTGGTGACAATTTTGCGATGCCAAGTCTGCGGCAAACTAATTCGAGGAAAGCCCCTAATGAGAAAAACCTGCTGTGTGAATAAGCCCTATCTCTTCTGCTCCGAGGAGTGCATGAAGAAGTGGTTTCAGGGCTGGCTACGCCGACAAATATGAGCCAAATGATTCTGCATTCTACAAATTATGTATAACGAGAATTGAGCATTTTTAGAGAAAGTAGGTTTGAAGTAGCTTATTGGCGAAAAAGTTATATAACGCCGTTATACAATTATATTTGGTGATGGAATGTCAAAAATATCTATAATAGTGGCCTCAGAAAAACTGGATAAGATATTTCCGGCGGTGACGCTGGCCACAACAGCAGCTATTATGGGTTGGGAATCAGAGATATTCTTTACATTCTGGGGACTCTTAGCCCTAAAGAGGGGACATGAACCAAAGGAAGTTAGCTCGGATTATAAAGTTTATGAAGACGATTTAAGAAGGGCTCTTAGCTCTGGAGCTATGCCAAGCTGGCTGGAAGTATTAAAGCAGGGAAAGAAAACTGGAAGGTTAAAAGTTTACGCTTGTTCAACAACAATGAGCCTTCTCGGCGTGAAGACTGAGAATTTAGTAGAACATGTGGATGAGATTGTTGGTGCAGCATCCTTTTTAAGTAAGGCGAAAGATTCAGATATCAATCTCTTCATATCTTAATGTAGGTGGTAACTTTTGAAAGTTAGCCTAGTTGTTGATGCGCGATATAAGTCTTGTCCAGGCCCGCTTTTAGCATTGGCTGAAGCAGTTCTGAAGGCCAGTCCAGGTCAGATAATTATGCTCCTAGCAACTGATCCAGGTGCCCCTCAAGATATTAGGGAATGGGCTTTAAATGTGGGTCATAAAGTTCTAAATATTGAGAAAGTGGATGAAACGTATCAAATATATTTGGAGGTTTTGGGTTGACTTATAGTGACCTATCAAAATCGATAAGCGAGTTAATTGAGTTGCACGGTCTGCCGGAAAGAGAAGTCTACTTAGATCATGAGAACTCCGGCGTAATAATCCCGGAAGTTCTAAAAGATATGGAGAACGCCTACATGTGGAGTGGTAGGGGACATCCGTCCATAACCCATTTGATGGGTTGGATAAGCTACCAGTCTCTCTATGAAGCCACCACGAATATTGCTTTGGCGATCAATTGCAGCCCAGAAGAAATAGTTTACACGCACAGCGGGACTGAAGCCAATAATTTAGCCATAATGGGCTCGGCCGGGTTCTCATCAAAGAGAAAGAAGGTTCTCGTGTCAAGTATAGAGCATTTGAGCGTGATTTTTCCAGCTGAGAGGCTTGAAAAATATGGGTTCAAGGTTATAAAGGTACCTGTTGATGGAGAGGGCTTCTTAAACTTAGATTTCTTATCCGAGCATGTTGACAAGGAGACCTTAATGGTGAGCGTGGCAACTGTAAACCATGAGATAGGCACCATACAAGACATGAAGGCTCTACGGGATATTGTCAGAGATAAAGACGAAGGAGTTCTGATTCACACGGATGCTTGCGATGCTCTCGGGAGAGTCCCGCTGGACATGAAGAAACTCGATGTTGATCTGGCATCCTTCAGCGGTCATAAAATATATGGACCTAAAGGCGCAGGTGCATTATATGTTAAGGAGGGAATTAAGCTCGAACCAATCGTCCATGGGCAGCTTAGCACGCAAAAGCTCTGGCCTGGCGTTGAGAACGTGCCCGGCATAATCGGCTTTTCTAAGGCCGTTGAAATTATGCACAGAAATTTTAGAGAGAACGTGTCAAGGATGGTTGAGCTCAGAGACAGCCTAATAAATGGCATTCTAAACAATGTTGATCGCACTATTTTGAATGGCCCTTCCGGTGATAGGCGTGCACCGGACAACGTGAACATCAGCTTCCTTTATTGTGAGGGGGAAGCTCTAACGGTTGAATTAAGCATGAAAGGTATCTACGTTTCTAGTGGGAGTGCCTGCACGAGCCGCGTCCTGGAGCCTAGTCACGTGCTCTTAGCCATCGGAAGAAAATATGAGGAGGCTCATGGAAGCTTACTAATGAAGATTTCACCATCAAACACGATCTCAGATATAAATTATGTTTTAGATGTTTTGCCTGGCGCCGTAAAAAGAATTAGGTCCCTAAGCCCGGTTAAACCCCTAAAGGAGGTGACACAAAATGTCGAGTAGGGTGCCCTTAACATATGGAAGAAAGGTTCTTGAGCTATTTAGGAACCCGAAGAACCTAGGCAGAATAGATGATGCCGATGCTGAAGCGCTTGCTGGCAGTCTAGCATGCGGGGACATGATAGCGATATACCTAAAAATTGATAAATCAACTGAAAAGATCATTGATGCGAAGTTTGAGAGCTATGGCTGCGCCGCAAATATAGCTGCGGCAAGCATACTAACTGAGATGGTTAAAGGAAAGCCTTTACATGATGCTTGGAAAATTTCTTGGAGAGATGTATCCGACAATCTCGGTGGACTACCATCTGTCAAATACCATTGCGGCGTGCTCGCAGTTGGAGCGCTTAGAAGAGCTATAAGAGCCTATTATGTGAACAGCCCTAAGCCAGAGTGGCTTCCTAAGGAGCCCACACCCGAGGAGAAGCACGCACTAGAAGAAGAGAAGCTTATAGAGGCACTTGCCAGAAGAACTCAAAAACTCTCGGCTAATGCATAATGGGAAAGAATGCATTGTTGAGTGTTAAATGAGATCTATAGGAGATAGCACGTAAATGCAAATCTAGCAACTATTGATGTTGAACTTCTAACCCTGAGCGTGCGCAATTAAGATTAACTTTAGATTTTTGATTTTAACATATTGGAGCGCTGCATATTTATATATGTTCAATGATTTTTTTGAATTCTTCGTAAACTTGTTTAACCTCTTCCACCGAAGCCTCATCTTCTAAGGTAGTCACGTCTCCTATGGGTGCATTAGAAACTACAGCCTTCAGAACTCTCCGCATGATTTTTCCGCTTCTCGTCTTAGGCAACTTTGAAACGAAATATAATTCATCCGGCGCAGCAATGGGCCCTATAGTTTTCCTCATATGCTCTTTCAGCTCCTCACGAAGATCCTCGCTTGGCGCATAATCCTGCTTTAAAATCACAAAAATAACAATGCTCTCACCTTTAATTTCATGAGGCTTACCGATTACAGCTGCTTCTGCCACTGCGTGGTGAGAGATGGCTGCGCTTTCCAATTCCATAGTTCCCATTCTATGTCCTGCAACTTTCAAAACCTCGTCAGCCCTTCCAAGAAGCCAGAAATATCCATCCTCATCTTTCATACAATAGTCGCCAGTATAGTATATTCCTGGAAATTTAGACCAATATGTTTGTTTGTACCGCTCCGGATCTTTATATAGAGTCATGAGCATGCCAGGCCAGGGTTTCTTTATGACTAGGTAGCCTCTTACGTCAGGAGGCAAAGGTTTACCTTTATCATCAACTACGTCAGCGTCGATGCCTGGAAGTGAGAAAGCTGCTGATCCAGGTTTCAAAGGCACTAACCCTATACCTGGCGCTGGAGATATCATTGCTCCTCCTGTTTCAGTTTGCCACCATGTATCCACTATTGGACAGCGTTCCCCTCCTATGTGTTTAAAATACCAAAGCCATGCTTCCGGGTTTATTGGTTCTCCAACGCTTCCAAGTATTGTTAGGCTACTTAGATCATGTTTTTTAGTCCATTCTTCACCGTATTTCATAAACATTCGTATGGCTGTGGGTGAAGTATAAAAGATCGTTACTTTATATTTTTCAATGATTTCCCACCATCTGTCTGGTTTCGGGTAATCCGGAGCGCCCTCGTAAACAACTATTGATGCTCCATGCATTAGTGGTGCATAAACAATGGAACTATGTCCGGTAACCCAGCCGACGTCGGCGGTGCACCAGTATACGCTATCCTCTCTTATGTCAAAGACCCATTGATACATCGAGTTGATGAAGACCAAATATCCTCCGGTGCTGTGAACTATGCCTTTGGGCTTGCCTGTTGTGCCAGAAGTATAAAGAATGTAGAGCGGATGGGTGCTTTCTATGGGCATTGGATCTATGCTCTCTTGAATATTCTTCATAAGTTCATGATACCAAAGGTCTCTACCTTCTTTCATTTTAACTTCTTGTCCAGTTCGCTTAACCACTATAACTTTTTCGACTGATGGAGCATTTTCCAGAGCTAAATCCGCTATCTCTTTTAATTTAATGGCTTTTCCCCTTCTGTAGCCTCCATCAGCTGTGATAAGCACTTTAGCCTCTGTATCATTTATTCTATCCGCTAAGGCCATCGAACTAAATCCGGAAAAGATTACAGTGTGTATGGCTCCTATTCTTGCAGATGCTAACATGGCGATGGGCAATTCAGGAATCATTGGCAGATATAACGCTATCCTGTCACCATCTTTAACACCTAATTTTCTAAGGGCTACTGCTAATCTGTTTACTTCCCTATGAAGCTGTGAGTAGCTTAGGGTTCTCTCTTCACCGTTCTCTCCTTCCCAGTAAATAGCCACTTTGTTTCTTCTCCATGTTTTTAGATGCCTGTCAACGCATAGATATGAGGCGTTTATTAGACCCCCTGGAAACCACTTTGCAAAGGGTGGATCCCATTCAAGAATTTTATCCCATGTTCTAAACCATTCAAGCTTTCTTGCTTCTTGTTCCCAAAATTCCTCAATATCCTCTAACGATTTCCTATAAATATCCATATATCTTCTTATTGGCCAGTATTTTAACTCAACAGGTAAGGAATCAATCCTAACTTCTTCAAC
>JAGTRH010000084.1 GCA_018396795.1 Candidatus Bathyarchaeota archaeon | reverse complement strand
GATGTTGTCTTCGTCGACAATCTTGGAAACGAGCTCGGCAGAGAAACCTGGGTCGTGACGGATGAAAACGGCGTGGCTACAGTTAGAATAAAGCCGAAAAAAATGCCAAGCGTGTTCATCTACGGAGTGCCAATAGCAGTAACATACTATGGTGAAGCAGAATACTACGGCAGCATAACAACCGCAATGTACAAAGCAGTACTGACAAGAGTAAGCATAAAAGTCACACCGTAAAAAACACTTACTTTTACCGAATAATTTTTCTAATTTTCAAAATAATACTACTCATTGATCAATGATAATAAAATTTCAAGCCACTTACAAGATATAAGCTCGACATTGAATTTCAAGGATCTCTCTCTACATTTAAGTCTCGTATCTGAAGGATAACCATTTCTCCAGATTTTTTTAGCGTAATCAATCAACTTTTTATCATCATTAACTAACCAGCCTGTAACATTGTTAATAATTGTTTCACTGGGACCTTGCTTCCCATAGGTTAATATGGGTGTACCGCAAGCCATACTTTCAACAGGGATATAGCCGAAGGGCTCGTGAGTAAATATGAATAACGTGTATAATGCATTGGAATACAGGTTTACAAGCTCGCTATCGGTTACTTTACCCCAAAACTCTATGTTTGGATGTTTAAGCATGTTTTTAGGTATAAATGGATTTTTAGCTCCAAAAGCTTTAATTTTTATTCCAGAATGGGCTATTTTCTTAATTACGGAATACTTGGTTTCCTTCCCTATATAAGTAAGAATATAATCATCCGAGGGTTTAGAAGTAGTCGGCCTAAATAATCCGCAATCAAGCGGTGGATAAATTAATCCATCGATCTTTATCCCCCATTCCTCATACATCCTCCGACAAAAACTACTATTGGCTATGATGAACCCGGATCGTTCTCTAAGCCTTCTGTTAAACCATTTATCGTATGCTACTAAGAAAGGTCTGGCAAACATATATGAAACCCTGAAATTAAAGTTCATTTCTGGAGATATGTCATCAAGCGCTTTCGTAATTGGTCCCTGAGCATAGTAAATGTTGGCGTCAACTAAAAAACACTGAGAAAAGTTTACTATAGCAGTATTTCTATGCTTTTGAGGGTTCAATTTAGTTAATGAAAGCCATTCGAAAAATGTCAATAAAGAACCTGAAAAGGGATACTTTTTATTCAGGTTTATAACGCCGTATCCTTCATGCTTAAGCATTGAAACAAATTTTTCACTTATAAATGGAGAGACAATAGTAATGTCGAAATGCCTTTTTAATTTTCTCGCTATCAGAAGAGGGGGTTTTAATGGACCATAAAAGTTTTCTATCGGATCTGTAAAAAACAGTAGTTCCAAATACATCACCTTTTTACGCAGACCAGTCTTAACGTTGGAACTATTAGCGTAGGAGCCTTTACATGCATATATTTTCTTTTAGACAAGAAGGTGGGCATAAGCCACACAATATCTGAGATTATCTCTGAGAATCTATTCGTATTTTTGACAAAATTTATCAGTATTTTTGATGAAGGGAATTCGTAAACATGTCCCTCAATGTTTGGATTCCTGAAATAAATGTAGCCAAACAACCGGCTTCTAAACATATAATTGATATCTAAGACTTTTAAACCCAAGGGTGTTGTTGCGATAAACACACCAGAAGGCTTGAGAATTCTTCCTACCTCCAGCAAGAAGTTTCTTTGATTGTTCAAGTGTTCGATTAGCTCAAAAGCTGTAACGAGATGGATTTTTTCATCCTTAATAGGCATCCGATGAACATCACAGCAAATTAGATTCCCTTGTGCAGGATTCTTTGCGTATCGCGATAAATAAAGCCAAGATAAATCGATCCCATATGCTTCATAGCCGAGCATCCGCAACAAAGCTACAACGTATCCGTGGGCACAACCACAATCTAGGGCCGTCTTTTTCTTCTCGCATTTTAACAAGTCTAATTGGAGTTTATTAGAGGCCCATCTTAATATATCGTAATAAAGAAATTGGATAGTGTATGCCTTTTCATGGTAGCGATGCCAATGTTTAAAATACCATTCTTCAAATTTTACCTCTGGTTTCTTTGTTCTCATTAGCTTCACCCATCATATGATGAATAAAACAAGTGCTTACTTCTTAATTCCACGTAGTCTAGTATTATTTCCTCCGTATTCAGATAAACCCAACCTCTTACTTCAACACTCTTGGCAGGCTTGCTTAATGAGAAGTCCACTTTAATTTCGTACCATTCACTCTCATGCAGCTCGTAACTCTGAACATCTTTTCTTGCTATAATGCCTTCTCCTGAAGAGTCGACAATTTCAACCAGTAGAAAGCCTTTATTTTCTACGCCTTTTATTTTGACTCTAATGACGGCTTCATAGTTTCCGGGGAATAACGGTACATAAGGTCCATACCATAGTATCGAAGGAATATTTGAAGGTTTAAAAATCACAACTTTCTCACTTTCTGAAGTGGCGTCGAAAATTATTGATCCACATTCATCCATATATAGGTTTTTATAGTCAAATCTAAAGACATGGGGTAGATCAATTATAGGGTTCTCTTTTCCAAGTTTAAAAAGCAAAATTCCATCTGCCGAAACAAGTGGACTGTATTTATAGTTTTTTAAAAACTTCCAGGCAATATCTGCAGTAGATTTTGAACGTATGACAGTCATCGATTGTATTACCCATTTCGATCTAAAATCTAAAACAATGTAATCAGGTGGCACAGATGGCATTGTAAAAGAGAAAATTTGCAATCTATTAGCTAAATGAGGCACTATGTCGTTTTGAGTAAGAACACTTGCATTTTCAGGTATCATTTCTAGGATGCTTCTTAATAACTCCTTATGCTCATTTAATACAGGAAATCCCCCCACATATATAGCGGAATATATATCTGGATTGGAAAGGAGTATTAGAGAAAACGGACCTGCCATACTAAAAATTAAAACAGATGCTATGAAAATATTTCTCGCATAGTTCTTAAATAACGTTAGACCAGGGTCTGCCTTTTTGATCTTTGAAAAACCATGTATCGTTGTAATGTATAACTGGCCAATAAGGAAGCTGCCATATTGCAACATATAATAAACAGTAACTTCCGACAGGAAAGCCATTAACATCCAAGGAAGCGTTAATAATATGAATTCCAAGGGTGCATAAAGGGGGACAAACATCAGGGGCAAAAGTAGCGATAGTATATAAAATCCCTTCGCCTCCAGATGATAGGTAAAAATATGTCGGATGGCTTCAATAGGGTCTGTCAATATCCCAAGAACAATATTTACAGGAGAGTCTCCCCATTTCTTCCATGGATTTTGGTAAGACGAAAGACGCATAGGATTGAAAACATAGATGGTATTAGTTGCAACAATAAACCATGCTGCACATGTTGCTATTATCAGGAAGCCATATACTATATCTTTCTTTTTTCCAAGTCCTCTAATGATAATGTAGATTCCAAAAGGAGACAGTAAAACTGGCATGATTTCGAATGTGGATAATGCGAGTAGAAAAAACGTGTACGACAATAAGAATTTCTTTTTAACATAATAATAGTATGTTAAAAGAACTAAAACAGGTATAAATGCCTCTAAATGGAAGTCAAACCAGTTTGTTTGATGAAGCTGAATCGACAGCAAGTATGCCAGAGAAATAACCACCGATGCTGTTCTGCTTTCTAGTTTAAAAAAGGAAAGTCTATAAGCTACTAAGCTACCTAATGCAATAATGAAACTCTGTAGTATAAGAAGCGTTTCTGCAAAAGGGAATAAGCGGTATAAGGGAGCTAAGAAAAACAGGAAGGGTGAGAAGTGAATACCGAAAATAGAATTAGCTGGATTTGACTCATGTTCTAAAGTATATTCCAGAGGCCTTCCATAAAATGCTGTGGTATAGAGCGCCTGCATATAGATACCGAGATCCCAACCGTTGGACTGGAAGCAATAGTGCTTTAAAATCGTAAAATACGAGAATGTCGTGCCGTAGATTAAAATTGCTATGCATACAAATAAAGAACTTAAATATATGTTCTTCCATGGCAATTTTCTGCCAAGAAAACTTTCAAGAGCGTCGAAAGAAACCATATTATTCTGCACATGCTTAATAATTTGAAAAAACCTTATCATAATGGTTTTCATTGACCACTCCCCTCTAATATTTTCAGGATTTCAATTGATGTCGCATTTGGGTTTTTAGCATATGTGTAGTGCACGCACGCTAGAGAGCAGCTTCCCATATAGGTCTACTTGAGGTAAAATTAGGTAGCAATTTAAGTTTTATGTTAAAAATATTGATAATATCAAAAACGAATGATAAGTAGCGAGCAAGTATTTGTTAGGTGGTTAGAAAAAATGGGGAAAAGTGTTTTTTACGGTGTGACTTTTATGCTTACTCTTGTCAGTACTGCTTTGTACATTGCGGTTGTTATGCTGCCGTAGTATTCTGCTTCACCATAGTATGTTACTGCTATTGGCACTCCGTAGATGAACACGCTTGGCATTTTTTTCGGCTTTATTCTAACTGTAGCCACGCCGTTTTCATCAGTCACAACCCAGGTTTCTCTGCCGAGCTCGTTTCCAAGGCCGTCGACGAAGACAACATCTTCTTCAACCGGTGTTCTGAAGTGGACAGGCCTATTGGGCATTGGGACACCGTCCTCTCTAAGCAGGATTATAGTCATCTCCGTAGTAGAGTTGACGGGAACCTCATACTGGAAGTCAGGCACCTTAACGTAAACATCGTAGATCTTAGGCAGTATGAAAACAGTCCTGAGATCAGAGGAGCCAATGTGATCAGGAGAACCGCTGAAGAACCCTTCAAAGTTAACCGCAGCAACACCCGGAGCAACGGGAAAGTCTACGGAAACCATGCCAGAACTATTAGTCACATAATAATCTATGGTAACCCTGTCTGAACCATTAAGGAAGAACATTTGAGCGAGAAAGCCAACAGTCTCCCCAGCGATAGGAACACCGTAAACATCAGTAAGCCTAACAGTAACCCTAACACAGTCACCAATAGCAGCCAAATCAGGAGCAATAACCGAAAGCCTAGAAGACACAGTGGGTATGGGTTGAGCTTTCATAACCCAGATTATCAGGTTTCTGATTAACTGTGATCTAACATCTTCTTCTAGCCAGTGTACTGGAAATGCCACGTAGGCTATTCTCTTCTCACCCGACTCATATGCGACGAGGGCTGAATACGGTGTGTCTTTGTACCGGAGAACTTCTACAGCCCCGGAGATTGGTGTAACACCGTCAAGATATGGAGGCATATTTGGAAAGCTGAAAGTGCTAGGCAACCCCTGTGCTATCGGATGCGAGGGATTTGTCACTTTCAAGGTTGAAACATCCGTATCATCTACTAACCAAGTAGCATGTAGAACGTTGTTAATGAGTTCATCGTTTCCAAGATCCCAGCCGACATCTTCTCCCTCCACTATGAGTGAAAGATGATTCAAATTATACAATTGGATCAGATGTGCTCTGTCTCGTGGTTCAATTGCATACAACCAGTAGGTTCCAGTATGCCAGAATATGCTCCTTGAAGACTCTAAAAGACTTAATGGAGGTATGCCCTGTTTAGACTCAACCCAAACGCTGTAGGGGAGCGATAGGTCACCCAAGACTTGAGTTATAGCTGCAGGGTCAACTCCCAGCGGGATATTAGCAAGACCATCGTCATCAACTACAAGCAGTACTGACGGTCCAGAGTAAAAGCGTGTTAACGTCACATTCCGTTCATAGGTCCAAAACTGCCAAGGCCGGATTACAAAGAATCCAGAAGTATAGTTGAAGTAGCCTTCCGGTACAGAGGGTATGTCTAGGTAAACCCCTAACCATGCGTTTCTCGGAATTCTCAATTCAAGCTCGTAACGTCCGCTCGCATCAGTATAGTTCAACGCATAAAGTGTGCCATTCCAATAATCTCGGAGCTCAACCATGAGCCCTGGGCAGGATAGTCCTTCCTGAGTCTTCACAAAGCCCTTAACCTTAGCAAGCCCATATGGGTAGACCGTGTCAACGTAGAAGGCCCTAGTTATGTTCTGCACCATTTCATTCCCCTTCACGTCCCTCATGTATATTGAGAGGTCGACGAAAGTCTTGTTAACCATAGGGTCGAGTGCAAACGTGAATTTTCTGCAGCCGGGCCAGAATCCCGTGTGTGAGATTAGGGTCGAATTG
>JAGTRH010000083.1 GCA_018396795.1 Candidatus Bathyarchaeota archaeon | reverse complement strand
GAAAGCAGAATTTAGCAACTAGCTCCGTAAGGTTTATTTCAACCTCGCAATATAACTATTTTTCGTAGGCATGCAGACCTAGGAATGTCAACGTTCAGGTATGCAGCAGTCACCTATATTTCCACTCTACCCTTAGGTGGTAGAGCCTCTGCGGAGACAACAAATAGCGCTCATGATCACCTTAAGCACTCTAAGCTCTCTAGGGATGGGTCTGCTTGGCTCGATCTACCCCATATTTGTTCTTAACCGTTTCTCCGCATCTGTGCTGGACGTAGGAATGTTGGCGGCAGTCTTCGGACTTGTCTCAGCTCTCTTTAAGGCTCCAGCTGGTAAACTCGTTGACATGTATGGGAAAGAAAGGGTCTTCTTTTTCGGGGTGATACTGAGCGCTATAAGCACGTTCGCCTATCTATTTGCTTTTGACATCGCGCATCTCTACCTAATAGAATTCTTCTTTGGAGTATCCTATGCGCTTCAGGGGCCTTCACGCCTAGCATTAATTATTGAAGTAAGCAACAACGGAGGGGAGAAGGGTTTAACGCTTGGGATATTTGAATCCGCATACGACATCGCAGGGTCAATAGCCGCCTTAATCGCCGCAGTAATAGTGAGCCGCTTAGGCTTTGAATTATTATTCTTTTTATGCTTAGGATGCCATATAGCAACAGGGATTCTAATTTTAAAAATCGACAAAAGTGATCTTGATAAACCTCTTTTTAATCCGCGGTAATGATTTTAAAGCATCGCTCTTAGAAGCGCTTAGGTATCGCAGTTTTGTTTAATCTCCAAATGTGAGTTTTAAGATTCGCTTCATGGAAAACGTTAAATTCGCAAATTAATATATAAAAGTATGGTGATGTCATGTCCAAAACAGATGAGGAAATATTGCAAGTTCTGAAGGAGATTAAGACGCTGCTGGAGCCTAAACCAGCTCCTCCGCCACCGCCCCCGCCAAAAGGGCTTTGGAGGGAATTCTTAGATTTCATATCGAAATATAGGGTTCTAGGCATGGCCGTAGCTTTCATCCTCGGTCTATACCTGGGCGCTCTCGTTCAAGCGCTTGTTGAGGATTTAATTATGCCGATAATAACATTAATCTTGCCGAATGTAGAATGGGAGGTTTTAGTGGTCGGCCCCTTTCGTGTAGGCCACTTTATAGGCGCTTTGATAACGTTCATACTTGTAGCCTTTGTGGTTTTCATAATAGTGAAAGCAACCAAAAAGTTAGGTATAGAGTAGCCCTTAAACTTAAAATGTAGGATTTACTCGGAAAAAGAATCCCTCCCTTTTTTCCCTTTTTATTTTTTGAATTTGCGTAGTTGTCAACCCGTGTAAGGTGTGGGATTTTAACCCTTAATAATTTTCTTTTCTACAGATATTTTAGGAGATAATACAGTTGAGTCAGGACATTGTATATTGGCTGGGCAATTCGCTTTACCTGAACATCACTAATAGATGCTCCAATAACTGTTACTTTTGTTTTAGGCACTATTTGAGAGGTATAGCGGGTTTTTATTTGAAACTTAAGGAGGAGCCCCGCCCCGAGCGGATAATTGAGCAACTAAAAAGAAAAATGCCTATGAGAAAATGGGAGGAAGTTGTATTTTGCGGCTTCGGCGAGCCAACTATGAGACTTGACTGTTTACTTGAAGTTACAAGATGGATTAAAAGGTACAATCCCAATATGAAGGTTAGATTGAACACGAATGGGCATGGTTACCTGCTTAACCCTGGAAGAAACGTAGCAAAAGAACTTAAGGAGGCGGGGGTCGACGCTGTAAGTGTAAGCTTAAATGGACATGATGAGGAAACATATCAGCATGTTTGTAAACCATCCTTCAAGGATGCTTATGAAAACGTATTGGCCTTCATTGCGGAGGCGAAGAGGGCAAATTTAGAAGTTGAGGTAACCGCTGTAAGAATACCTGAAATCGATATTTCAAGAATCCAGAATTTAGCATTGCAGCTAGGCGTCAAGTTTAGGGCTAGAGATTACATACCCTGCTTCTACTGAAGCCATAAACTTGACTTCTCATTTAATGTTTAAACCTTTTTAATACTTCAAATATCTCCGCTAGAGTGTTTATTTCATACATCGACCTGGCGTCGGGTGACTCTGGTTCCTCAGCGCAGTGGTCGCCTCTCCTAAGCCTGACGCTGATTAAACCAAGCATATTTGCGTAGGGTATCGTTCTATTAACCCGGCTGCTTACATAAATCGTTTCTTCCGGTCTGGCATTCAGTTCCTTTAAGCATATTTCAAATGGTTTGCTGGTTAATTCTATTGCTCCGCATTCCTCCGATATTACAACCGAATGGAACAAGTGATGTACACCTAACTGTATGAGCTTCTGCCACTCCTTGACAGCGATACCGTCTGAAACAATGCCCAACTTATATTTTTGATCGCGCAGTTTAATCAATGTTGGAATAGTATCCGAGAAAGGTTTTAAGTAGGCCTGGCTGGTTTCACGATACGCTACAACTCCGGCGGCTATAACCCTTGGGTTCCATCTTAAACCTAGATGCTCAAGGAGTTTATCGAAATGCCTGTTATAATGCGGGCCATATTTGCTTATGACTTCCTCAAGCCTCCTATATCCGGCCTCTAAATCCATCGGAAGCCCAGATTCAATCATGGCCCTTATAGCGTTAAGTCTCGCCATCCTCATTTGAAGGGACGAATCGTATAATGTATCCTCAATATCGAATATTACTGCCTTAATTCTCATCTTACCTCACCACCTTCACGAGCTTTTCAGGATTATCCGGATTTAAACCCCTAAACACTGACACATAATATGTAAATAACTGAACGGGAACAATAAATAAGATTGGAGAAAAAATTTTAGACAAACCTGTAAGTATAGGGAAGAACGTATCCGAGGCTTCCATTAATGATCTGGAAGTCTCGGTTCCCTCTAAAATTGATATAACGCTAGCACCAAACCCTCTAAATCTCCTGGATAAATCAGCATACTCCTCAATCTCATCCGATGGTGAAATAAGAACCATTAATGTTTTCTCATCAACCAGCCTTATTGGTCCGTGGAGAAACTCCCGTGCAGCAAAACCCTCGGCGAAAACCATACATGTTTCCTTAAGTTTTAATGCTGCCTCTAAAGCGGTAGCGTAATTCGGCCCGCTGCCTAAAACAAATATCGGGTTTTTGTCCTTATACTTCCCAGCTGCCTCACGGATATTTTCCCGGGAGGAATCAAATATTGTTTCAATGGCTTGAGGCACATTATAAAGTTCCCTCGTGAGTTCCTCAATTCTTGATGCTTGCTCTTTAAGCGCAGCTATTTCAAGAGAGAGCATGAAGATCGCCATCAGCTGGGTAACATATGTTTTCGTTGCCGGAACAGCCATTTCCCTACCTGACCTGGGGTAAATGACGTAATTTGCTAGGCTTGCCAATGTACTTTTAGGCGTATTCGTCACTGCAAGTAGATCTATGTCTCTTTTCAAGGCAGCTTTAGCGGCGTTAACTACATCGGTGCTTTCACCAGATTGGGATATAGCCATTAAAAGGGCTTTTCTCGTAATGCTGGCAGGGACCCAGCGCTGAAATTCCGAGGCGGGTATTGCGCTTACTATTAAGTCTGTTAGACTTGAAAGAGCGTATTGACTTGCTAATCCAGCATGATAGCTGGTTCCGCTTCCCGTTATATACACTATATCGTATTTTTTAGCCTCGATTTCAGATGCGATTTTCTTTATGTTCTCCTCTTCCTCAGCGATTGTCCTCCTAATCGCAGATGGCTCCTCCAGAATCTCCTTTACCATATTATGGCAGTATTCAATGGTTGCCAGTTTTATTTCACCAGACGATCTGAGAATCAACCATAATAAATCAGTTTCTCACTCTCAAGCCTCTTCTGTAAGTTTTCCACAGCTTTATAGACGTCTTCCTCCTTCTTGGCGCCTGTGCAGACAAGTTTCCCGCTTGCGAAGAGAAGTATTACCACTTTTGGATAATCCATCCTATAGATTAATCCTGGAAACTGCTCCGGTTCATACATTGTTTTACCCAGAGTGTAGGCGGACTTCTCCAAGTCGATTATTCCGCCTAGATTTGCTGAAGCAACTATGTTCTGTATTTTAAGCTCGGGCTTGCCGACTATTACTATGCCGCTTCTCTTAAGTTCCTTAATAACTCTCATAACGGCTCTACGTGCTTCCTTCTCAGACTTCGCTCCAGTACAAACCATCTTACCAGAATTAAAGATTAAAGTTGCAGTTTTGGGTCTCTTAAGCCTGAAAACAAGCCCTGGAAACTGTTCTGGACGATATTCCACATTTGGATAACCTTTCACTACAGCGTTTAAATCTATTTTCTGATTCAACGTTGCGGATGCAACAACGTTCTCTATTTTAACCTTGACTTGGCTTTGCGGTTGAGACATTTCGCATAAACCCCCATTAACCACGCAAATATAAGTATAACATGCCTTAAAAAGATATTTATAAAGGCACATTTATATCTTTAATGGTTTAATTTGAGCTTTTCTCACCTTTGTTTTTCCCATCTCTCTTCTTTAATATGTCCAGATTTTCAAATATTACAAACACTATGAGAAGAGCAACTATTATTGAAATTCCAATTTCATTACCTAGGTAAATCTTAATGTAGCCTAGGTACGGTATGGTGAAAACTACCTTGCCAATTAAATCCTTTTCAGAGATAACCCAGCTGTCTGGATATAAATTGTGATCTCCCTTTGTTCTAAAGTACCAGATGTTGTCTTTCTCATATTTTTCTATGGCGCGGTGAACAACAAACTCATCAGGGCTATAGGGGTGTCTGAAAACTATTATGTCGCCATTTTTTGGGTCGGCGTGTACATCTGCACCGTTTAGCCCGCCCTGAACAATAAGCAGATCGCCTACTTTCAGCGTTGGATACATGCTATTAGATATCGGCGTTTGCAATGGATAGGGGGTTCTTAAAATTAACATAAGGAATCTCTGAAATGCAAATGTGCTGAGCACTAGTATTAGAAGCATAAAAATGGATCTAAGCAACCCATTATTCCATAAATGCTTAAGTTTTCCAGTTAACGTGCTGTCTACGCCTTCTTCATTCCCCAACTTCAAGCACTCCGCAACACGTTTACTAACAATATCCAAGGATATATCAATTTTCCCCTTCTACGAGAATTATTGCGATAAATTATTCAATGATAGTTTTTCTTGCAAATGTTATGTAGCCGGTGTGCCCTGTCATTAAGGTTTCCGGCCTAGTTTTATCTTTTTCAGCGCGGATTCTTCTAACAAGGCATTCAATTGTTTCTATATTTACAAAATTATTTGCTTTAAGCTCCTCGACAGTTTTTACAGATTGATCAATTGTTGGGCTGAACGATACGAAGGTCCCGCTTCCCTTTAAGGCTTTATAGGCGTGGGATACAATAAGCCACGGCGTGGCCATGTCCAAAACTACGGCGTCAACATCCTTTTCATATATTCCTTGGGTTATGTCCTTATTCTTTAGCTCAACATAGTCCAGCACACCAGCTCTCTCCAAATTCTTGCGCGCGATGCCTAGAAATTCGCTTCTAATCTCATAGCTGTAAACTCTACCTGAGGGCTTCACGTAGCTTGCTAAAGCCATCGTTAACGCGCCTGTTCCAGTTCCAGCTTCAACGACCCTGCTTCCGGGCATTATATTGCCGAAAAGTATGATGAGTGCAACATCTTTGGGATATAATATCTGTGTCCCCCGTGTTGTTTTGAAAATATGATCTCTTATGCTCGGCTTAAGTGCAATAAACTCGGTTCCCATACTGCTTCTTAAATGCGCACCAAAACTCTTACCGATAAGATCGCCGACGTTTATGAAGCCCTTATGCGTATGGAAAACTTTCCCGCCCTCAACCTTCACCATGTAGCTTCTCCTATCATCTAGGTAAAGAAGAACGTAGTCGCCCTCCTTAATCTCCTCAACCAAACTGGATCACTTTCTGCAAAACGTTAAGTTACGCCATAACATCTATAATGCAAACGGACAAGTATATTTTTCTTTACAGCCTAATGCACTACCTTTTCATTCCATCTCTACAAGGTTTTGAAGCCCAACCTTCCTCACGCGGACAATTCCCTGCTTCTCAAGTCTCCTTATAAGCCGCCACATGCTGGTTCTAGGTATATTTGGAAATCTTTCCCTTAATTCCGACTCAAGAACTCTTC
>JAGTRH010000082.1 GCA_018396795.1 Candidatus Bathyarchaeota archaeon | reverse complement strand
CGGTGCTCAGATGCCTAATCGAGATTGAGAAGACGATAAAGCGGTTGGAGCAAATAGGGGATGAACCGCAAGATTCCCACATAAGTGATTTAGCCATAAAAGAATCTGACAGAGTAGTGTCGATTGCGTCAAAAATAGTGAGATTATTAATTTCTGAAGATTAATTGCGTATTTGCGGATTAAGGAGCTTAATATATATTGAATATCCATGTGATTTCAATATGATGAATGCTCATACTTCTTCGTTGGCCAGAAGAAAATCCAAAATTTTCTTATCCTCCACCTTTCGAAGCATCTCAGAACACTTTTTCGGATCAATCCTTTTAAAACTTAACCCTAGCGAGTTTAGAAGATCCCATGCATCTCTAGATATTTTGGGTGCAACAAGTATGCCCCTAACTTCACGGCTAACTGAGTTTTTTATTGATTCGATGTATCTAGCCAGCTGAAGAACAGCGTCTTTACCAGCGGTTCTACGTTTTATCTCAATCACAACCATCCGGCCCTCCTTGTCAACTCCGTAAACATCCACGAAACCCGGCTCGACCTTCTTCTCGTACTCGATTGGTGTGAAACCATCCTCAATGATCGATGGATTTAAGAGTATGGCTTTCTGCATGTCTTCCTCGCTTGCATAAATTGAAAATTCACCCTCATCAATGAGCTTAAAAGTTGAAAGTAAATAGATTTGATCAAAATAAATTATTACGGTTTCACGAGGGCTCCTCCTAATAGCTTTCACAGTGAGGAAATTGCCATTCATGTAGGTTTTGAAGAAGCACCCAGGCGGCTGCCAATTCACCGGTTCATAACCTCGACATCTATGAACAAGGAGGGATCCGTCCTCCTTAACTATCACGATTCTTTCACCGGGCTTAAGCTTTGAACTTGCTCTGCCGCGATACTCAACCCAGCATCTCCCAACGATTAATACTGTCCTTTGCTCAATGAAGGCTTCCTCAATCTTGCTTAACGCCTCATTTAAGCTTGGGCTCTCATATATGAGAAATGCTCTCTTAACTGGCAATAATATCGCCAACAAATTTTTAGGTAACTTAAGGGATAAATAATTTTCTGAGAGAATGAAACATCCTCGCATCTCCCTCAGCGCTGAAGATGAATGCTGGAGAAAAAAGCGAAGAGTTATTAGATATTATAATAGACTTGCAAGAATATACAATCTACTCTATGGTCAAGAACAAAAACTAAAAATTGTTGAGTCACTAAAAGCCATCAACTTAAATGAAAAAGACATGGTTCTAGATGTGGGTTGCGGAACTGGGCTTATGTTCAGCCACATAAATGGGCTTGTTGAAACAATAATTGGAATTGATATATCTCCGGGAATCTTGAAAGCTGCCATGAAACTCGTTAAGAATATGGGTGGCAAATCCACAATAAGCCTGCTTAGGGCCGACGCTGATTTTCTACCCTTCAAAGAGGGGATCTTTGATAAAGTGTTCGCCATAACGCTACTTCAAAACATGCCTAATCCAGCCTTAACATTAAGTGAGATCGCAAGGGTTACAAAGGCAAACTCGGAGATTATTGTCACTGGACTTAAAAAGTTCTTTTTAAAAGAGGATTTTTTAAGGGTTCTATCCGAGGCTGGAATGAACCCCTCCATAATTGATGCTGGCGACGGTGTTAAATGCTATATCGCCATCTGTAACAATGGTCCTTCATCTGCAAGTAAAGACATAAATATAGGAATGCATAGTCAATTGATGGTGAAAACGAATGCCAACGCATGGTAGCCTCTCAAAAGCCGGAAAGGTTCGCTCGCAAACCCCTAAAATAGAGCCGCTTCCAAAAACCCGGAAGCCCCCTAGAGTAAGGGTTAGGAGAAACTATGAAAAAAGGGTTGTGCTCCAGAGGAAACCTGGGCAAAACTGGATGCTTTAGCGCAGCGTATAAAGGTCTTTTCATGCATTAAGATAGCTTACAACTCGCTTTGATTAAGCTGGGAAAATTCTGCGGCATTTTTAGCATGTTTCACATTACTAGCGGAGCAAATATTAACATTTTAAATGGATTTTGCCAGTGGAAACTTTAAAGCATTGAATAATTAACGTTAAATCGCCCTTCTTTTTATTTTTAATATTTGAGGATGAAGCAATGATCCCTTCAATCGTAAATGACTTCATAAAATCTTACGGAGCTGGAAAAACAATAAAAATATACGAGTCCTCTGTGATCAGAAAGAATAGATGCGTATTCTTTTTAATTAGGGAAAACTTAGAAAGAAAATTGGTCATCATTTGCCCTCAAGATAGCTTTAGGTTTTTAGGCAGCTTCAGCTTTCAAGAGCGTGGAATCTTCAATTATAGATTTAAAAAATTCAATTACATTATTTGTTCATGTGATAGTAAAAACGCTTCGATAATAAGGGAAATTTTCCCGTATACGCGTCCGCGAGCAATAGGTCTAAGAGCTGCCATAGGATTAGGCGACAGATTAGGGTTAGCCACACCTGGCCATATAAGGGCTGTTAAGCAGTTTAATGTTTTTCCCGTCTTAGCTCAGCAATCCGCAAGAGAGATGGAGCGTACTGGACGGAGGCCGCAGGATGTATTAGATGATGTTACTTGGGCGGTTTTCCAAGAGGGCTATAGGGGAGGTTTCGCTGCTGATGCTGACCATCTAAAGACGGAGGATGATTTATATGAGGCATTCAAAGCTGGCTTCACAATGTACACTATTGATCCATCAGATTATATCGAGACTGAAGATTATAGTGCTGAAGCCCTCAAAAGGAGGTTTGAGAATCTTCCGTGGAGCGAAATGGAATGCAGCAAAGAACGCTTTTTAAGGATTTACATGCATAAAAGGCTGATTCTTCGCATGCCAAATGGTGAGGATAAAGAACTTAAGTTTTCCGAGGATGATCTATTTAAGGCCGCTGTTAAGTTCTCTTATGCAATACTTTTCGCCACTAGGATGTATAGGCATCTGAGGAAACTTGTTAGGAGTAAAAGATTCGATTTTGAGGTTTCAATTGATGAAATTGAACAGCCCACAACACCCCTAGAGCACTTCTTCTTAATCTCGGAGCTTAAGAGATTCGGTGTGAGGGTTCACGGTTTGGCTCTAAGGTTCGTTGGGAGATTTGAAAAAGCTGTAGATTATATTGGAGACTTGAGGGAGTTTGAGAACTCATTCATAGAGCATCTTTTAATATCCAAGCAGTGCGGACCATATAAGATAAGCGTTCATTCTGGCAGCGACAAATTTTCGATCTATCCGATACTTGGCAAACTAGCGTCAAACATGATTCATTTAAAAACCTCCGGAACAAGTTATATTGAATCTTTAAGGATCATTGCCAGGCATGATCCGGAACTTTTTAGAGATATATTGAGACATAGCCTGGAGCACTTTTGGAGGGATAGAAAAAGCTACCATGTGAGTGCCGACCCATCGCTTATACCTAATCTGAGCGATGTATCCGACCGAGAACTGGAAAGGACTTTTTTGGATAGAGTCGAGGGGAGACAGATTCTACATGTCACTTACGGTTCGGTTTTGATGGCGAGAGATAGCGATGGAAAATGGCTTTTCCGTGAGCGCATAAGAAGAATACTGCTTGAGAATGAAGAGGAATTTTATGAGGCAATAGCGAAGCACTTGGGAAGGCATATAAAAGAATGCTTCATTCAACACGATTAAGGGTTAATTTATCTGCGGGAACGAACAAGCGAAGACTTCAACTTGATGTCTTGGAGAGTTGCCCAAATATCATTTCTTATCAGACCTTTACTTATAAGAATTGAGTCCCTTACTTTCCTCATAGATTGCACATGCATCCTTTTCATCATTATCCCCCTCAGGTTGAGAAGGGGATAAAATAAACTTTTGAAGATTTCCCTCGACTCAACCATTCTTCCGATTAACGATAGTCCAACGCCAGCCAGGAAAGTTAATGTAAGGTAGAGGGAGAGACGCCATAGAAGATTTTTTAATTCGTAATTCTTAAGCATCGTGCACATCCTATTCTTAACTGAGTGGTAGAGCTTTTTAGGGCTCAGAAATCTTTCCGGTCCGCCCTCATGAAGCACTACTGATGAGGGGACGAGGATTATGCTGTATCCGAGAAGCCTAACCCTGAAGGAGAAGTCTGTGTCGTCATCATAAATGAAGTAATCAGGATCGAAGCCGCCAACCTTCTCAAACACGTCCCGCCTAACAATGCATCCAGCTGATGATGAAGCAAACAACTCTAAAGTATTTACAATGACGTCAGATTTTAATCCCCGAAGAGTATACCATGTTCCTAGGGCGTCAATCGCTATTCCCGCATGATCCATCATTTCTGCGTTTTCTGCCGTAACTATTTTGGCTTGCGCAATACCTATTTTTTCATCGTTTTCCATAGTTTTAACCAGCTCTATAAGCCACCTCTCAGTAACATAGGCGTCATTATCTAAGAATACGATGTACTTGCTTTTAGGATCCAAAAATTCTTTTCCAACATTATGGGAGGCTGAGGCGCCAATGTCATGATCGTAATGCAACAATTTAATTTCTGGAAAGGAATTTTTAAGCCATTCATCAATATTCTCAGTTAAACAGTCTACCACTATTACTTCATAATTAGGATAACTTGTCCGCTTTAAACATTTTAGGCACTTATCCAGTTGCTGAGCGCCTCTAAAATTAATCACTATGATCGATACCTTCGGCGGCTCCTCGCTATTTAAGCCCATTGTCATCATGGAACCTATCTAACTTTATCAGTCGCTTCAACCCATACTTCCATATTTTTAATTTGAGTACTCCAAAATTTAATCTGCGCCTTATCTTTAAACCATTTTTCTATGTTCCTCGTTAGAAAACCTGCCAGTTCAAGATAGCAATCAGAGTAAGTTTTAGCCGACAGCTCGGCTTCTTCGCATATTCTCCAAATATGTTCATTCATATATAATCCGTTTACTTCCTTTTTTAAGTCATTGAATACATTGCGCGGTCTTTTGACATGTGATTCTAAAGGTTTACCCAGACATATTTTATCCCCTATTTGATCCGAGATTCTTTTTAGGAAAACTCCCGACCATATATCATCAAATCTATCTACGCCCATATAGTTCATGTAAAGCTGATAGAAGGCTGGAACGGCTTTGGAAAGGAAGGACGTGTTCATGCTGCAAACTGAAAAATATACGCCTTTATTTAGGATCACTTTTTCCATCCTTAAGCCTTTGCTCTCAACCCTACTTCTACCATCCATACCGCCGTAATAAATTAATGTTAAAGCGTCTAAGTCTGGCTGACCACGCCAGAGCCCCATGTTAAGCAGGCATTTTCCTTTCTCCTCAGCCCAAACATAATCCTCGTCTCTGCAAGGGGGCATGTACGGGTGACCCCTCGGGAAGACCCCCTCATCGACATTTAATATAAGGTTATTCATCGTGTTGTACCATCTCCCCCTGGATTGAACTGTGACACCGCTTTCATCAAAAAGGTTCGATAGATGTTCTTTCAAAAAACTTTTTGAAATATATACGTCATCATCTAGTTCAATTATTACATCGGCTTGATCTTCGTAGGCTTTAAGGAAGCCGAAGGACGACTCTGCATGGCATTTTTTAGGAATTAAATTATAATATTTCTCAAAGGATGCTCCGAATCTACTCTTAAACCACTGCCTTCTCTCCTTTGGACCATAATATTCATGCATAACGGAAGATAATATCTCGGAATTTTTCTTACGAATTTTTTCATCACCTTCATCGACTATAATAACTTTAACGTTCTCATTTCCACAATCAAAATCCTTCAGATTCATTAGAGGATTTATTGACGGAATAATGATGTAAACCAGCATGCTTTAACTCCTCAATCTTTTTAGCATTCAATAAAAGGATTTTTGGAGGAAAATACTTTTAACTTTTGTGACAATTTAAGTGTCTTTTGATGCTCATGGAAAGAAGTGGAAAACTGATGGTTAAGGGGGATCGTGATCCCTTCGTCTCCATAATTATTCCAGCGTTTAATTCAGAGGCAACGATAAAAGACCTCCTGGAATCTCTAATGCTACTGGACTACAGTAAGGATAACCTTGAGATAATAATTGTTGACGGCGGCTCAACCGATAGAACTATGGAGATAGCCAAAAGTTACCCTGTAAGGATCATTGTGGAAAGTAGGAAGGGAATAAATGTTGCCAGAAATGCGGGTGTGAAATCCAGTAAAGGTGAAATTTTAGTCTTCACAGACTCAGACTGCGTTATTCCTAAAA
>JAGTRH010000081.1:2246-6239 GCA_018396795.1 Candidatus Bathyarchaeota archaeon | reverse complement strand
CCCCTAAAAACCCTAAAACACCCCCACCCCCCACTTTAGAGGCCGCTTTAAGCCACTTTAGGAGCCCTAAAACACCTCTAAAACCCTCTAAAAACCCCTAAACCACCCCTAAAACACCCTAAAACACTCTAAAACACCTCTAAAGCACCCTAAACCACTCTAAACCACCAGCCAAAACACAAACCAGAAAAAAGAACAAGAAACCCCCCACTTTAGCCGCCCCCAGAGCTTATATGGCTCCGAGTTTCTACGGCAAAATGAATTCTTACGCGAGAATTCATTATACCGTACGGATTGGCTCGGCAAAAGTCCTATTAGTATTATATAATATTATTTTATTTTGTCTATGTTGGCCGCCGGCTGTTTGCGGGGGTTGTTGGTGTTTTGACTGTGTTTGTTGGCGGGCTGGTGGCCGTTCTTGTTAGATCTGTGAATTATTGTCTCGTGAAGCAGCTCCTGATATGAAGGATATAGCTAAAGTAATGCTCCACCAATCTTATAAGAATGCCAATTCCTTTTTAAAGAACACATTTAAAGTTATGATAATGGATATTTTTACTTTCAAGTTTTCACTATCCTATCTCCTTAAAACTCCTTTATCGTAAGTCTCATTTTGACATTTCGTGCCCAAGCAATATACTGTCTTATCTTAAATGATACACGACCTCACTTTCATTATCTTGAATATTTTTTTCTAGATTATTTTCCTGAAGTAACTGTGTAGACTCTATTCAGTCATTAAGTAACTTCATCACATATAGTTCTTCGTAGCTTATTTCAGGTTTTGCAAAGTAATCTTGTGACGTATGTCTTCATTATTGACTTAATTAAAAGCCTTTTCCAGTTTTCTTGCATAGTATCCTAACATAAGGGGGAAGTATTTGATACAAAAAATTAATAGAACTATAAATATATAAAAGGAACGATAAGAGTTTAAGTACGGGTGCTTTACGAGTAATAGTGTCGAAAGATGCCCTGTTATGCTGACTTAGCTTCTAATCTTGACATCATTTATGAGGGAGAAGGAAATAAAGTGGCATATGAGTTTTATATACCCGTACTAAAAAGAACAAAATCATATGACAGGCTTTCAGGATTCTTTAGTGCTGATTCACTTGTAGTGATAGCAGTAGGGTTGGCTGGATTATTAAAGAATAATGGCCGTATGAGGTTAGTAGTCGGACTTCATGATGTAGGGCCTGATCTCATAGAAGCTTATCGATTAAGCCGTGAAAAGGCAGAAGAACTGATTAATGAAATTGGTGAAAAAATTGTGCAGGACCTAGAGAGTATAGCAGATACGATTGCGAAGAAGAGAATTGAAGCTTTAGCTTGGATGCTTGTTGAAGGGATGCTTCAAATCAAGGTAGCTTTGCCGAAAAAGACTTTTCTAGGTCTTGGTAACGGCATCTTTCATGAGAAGCTCATGATTTTCAGGGATGATGATGGCTGTATAATAGGTGCGGCCGGTAGTGCTAACGAAACAAGATATGCCTACGACGTTAATGGAGAGAACCTAACAATACACATGTCATGGCGGGAAGGACACATGGAATACATTAGACGGTATATAGATAAGTTCGATGCATTATGGGAAGGAAGACATCCTGACTATATGATTTTCTCATTGCCAGATGTTGTCGAAAAGAAATTGAGGGAAAAGTTCTATCCACGTATACCTCCTGACGTAGATCCTCTTGAAGATGAAGAGATTTTAAAGCAATACGCAGTCCCGGATTATCTGGATTGTAAATCTCTCGTGCCAGCTGCAAAACTAATCAAAGAACTCGGAAACATTAAAGAATTTTCTTATTTAGGTATAGGCCCTGTAATTCTACATCCACATCAGGCATATGCTGTAGATTATGTTTTGTCCAGATATCCACATAGAATGATGCTAGCAGATGAAGTAGGGCTGGGCAAGACAATAGAAGCCGGCGCCATAATCAAAAGATTGATACAACAGGGAAGAATCCAAAGGGTTCTAATTTTAGCACCCAAGAATTTAACAAGACAATGGCTCGAAGAGATGTGGGTAAGATTTGGACTACGATTCTGGCTTTTAGATCCTTTAAAGAAATCCTATATTTCTGCCGATGGTGAGGTGCATCCTATTTCTAATGAAAATCCATTTGACGTTGGTGGCATTGATCTGGTTGTGGCATCGTGGCACTACGCAAGAGGTAGCAGGAAAAGAGGTCCCGAATTACTGCAAGCAAATAAATTCTTCGATTTAGTAGTTGTGGATGAGGCACATCACGCTAGAAGAAAGAGATACTTAATCGGTAAAATTGAGGCAACTAGACTGTATGATCTAATAAGTGAAATAGGAGTAACGAGCCCTCACATATTATTATTAACGGCGACTCCAGTACAGATTGATGCTAAGGAGGCAATGGACTTACTTATGATTCTCGGTTTAGGCGGTCCGTGGGTTCATGAAGACATGATTGAAAAATACTTTAAAATCTTGGTAGAAGATGTGTCTAGTATTGAGAAAAGCGATATAGTTGTATGTTTGAGAATGATCTCGTGGTTTGTCCAGAGATATTTAAATGAAGAAACTCTCGAAAAAATTTTAAGATCAATAACTGGTAGTTATGCTGATTATTTGCTGAGTACTCTTTATCATGGAGGAAGAATAGAACAAGTTAGTGATTTTCTTGATGCTGAGTCTCTCAAGAAATTAATGCTCACACTTATTCCTACTAGATGGTTTATGGTAAGAAATACCCGTGAAAAATTAGTTTCAGCTGGATATACTTTTCCGGAGAGAGATATTCGAGAAGAACCTGCTGAACTCAGTCCATATCATAAGGGCATATTGGATAAGCTGGATCAGTATTTGCGGAATGACTATGGCCGTTACGAGAAAATATTGAGTGGGGTAAATCGTTCGGTGATTGGTTTTGTAAAGTCGGTCTATCATCAGAGGTTCGTCAGTAGCTTTACTTCAGCTTATCTCACGATTAGTAATAGATTGGAGTTCTTAAGGGCACTTTTGCGTAATGATCGGGAAGCCGTCATGCGATTAGCATCAAGAATTTTTTTTGATGTCGAACTAGACATTGACGAAGATGATATTATCACCTCGATGGAGGAAATTCTTAATAAAGTTGGAAGGGAGCCTCTTGAAAGAGAGATTAAAATATTGGAGAACCTAGAGAACTTATTAAGAGACTACTCGCCGGATCAACTGAGCCTTTCCGATCCGAAGCTGAAGAAAGTAGCCGAGGTTGTTAGCAGTCTTGTGAACGCAGGGAATAAAGTTTTGGTGTTTAGCAAATATACTGACACGGTTGATGCGGTGGTTCGATTCTTGATAAAAGGCGGATACTTCTCACGTAATGAGATTGCGATCTATACTGGAGAAGGTGGGATATTGTATATGGATGATGTTAAAGACTACGTTCCGGTTACTAAGGATATGGTTGTTAATGAGCTATCTAATGGTCCTATTAAGGTGTTGGTATGTAGCGACGCCGCCGGAGAGGGGCTGAACCTTCAAGCTGCGAGCGCCATCGTGAACGTGGATATGCCTTGGAATCCTGCTAAGATAGAACAGAGGATTGGCAGGATTGATAGACTGGGCCAGAAAGCCAAGGTTGTTTATGTTAGAAACGTCTGGTATCCCGAGAGTATTGAGGCTGAAATGTATAGGGCCCTCTTTACTCGTAGGGAAATTTATAACATAGTTGTTGGTCCTGCTCAGGACATAATAAGTGAAGGACTTCGAAGAGCCCTTGATGAGGGTAATACTTTCGAGACCATACGAAGGATAGTTAAGGACACAATTGATAAGGTTGAACAGATTAAAGAAGAAGTCGCGAAGATTTCCGGTATATTCTCAGGATCTGAGTGGCTGGGAAAAAAGTATGAGTTTCAAGACGCAATAGATAGGATTCAAAAGTTCGTTATGAAGGCGTGCAGGGCTCTTAGAATACAAGCTCGTATGGAGGACGATTTTATAGTCTTTAACGAAGATCAGCTTCC
>JAGTRH010000081.1:0-2221 GCA_018396795.1 Candidatus Bathyarchaeota archaeon | reverse complement strand
AAGAGGTGGAATAGAATAAGTACGATTGCAGGCGGTCAAAACGCATTAACGCCAAGTCATCCGATTGTTCAGTGGTTGTGTGAGTCTATTATATCGAAGGCTAGAGACAAGAGTATCCGTATGTCTAAGAGTGTATATCTGATAAAAGACTTTGATGGCTTTTGGCGCGTTAGGTTAATAAGGGAGGAAGGGGGTTCACAGGAGGAACTCGATGCAAAGGGTGTTTTATGTCTATTGGATGAGTTCTTAGGGGTTGCGGGTTGAGCTGTTACTGTAAGAAGAGTCTAGAGGAATCTCTAATGCCCATCAAATCTAGAGGCGCTGGAGAGAGGATGAGATATATGAATCAACTCGAGGCCTTTAAGGAAGGCATCAAAAGCGGGGCCTATGAACTAATTGCTAGGCATCTTTTCAATGCTGGAGTCTATTATGCGTCTTTGGATAATGGTTTAAAAAATAATCCATCAGTCGAGGAGGTGTTACAGTCTCTCCGTAGAAGACTGATTGGTCGTGCAGGATTATTATTTGACTTTTTAGAGAGAAATAAACAATTAGTGATAAGGCAGTCTGAGATTGTCAATACTAATGTATTGTTGAGGAAATTGCTAGCGCAGGGTTCCAAAGCTATTGGCTTATTAGAGGGCAATGGTGATCGCGAGGTGAATGAGGCTATACGAATTATGGATAGATTGAATAGACTGGAGCGTTATTTAGTCTCTTGGAGAGAGGGAGGTTTAGACGAGTTCAGATATGAAATAGTTAAGATAGTAGATATGCATGATTAATTAGTAGTCGTCGATTTTCTCGCCTTTCTTGAGATAGGTTTGAGGCTGGTATCCGAGCGACTCTAATAAAGTAGAGGCAGTCTTTGCTTCATTTAATAGTTCTTTGGCCCCGTTGCCGTTGTAGCCGAGCTGTGCTATTACTTTTAAGACCGAGATTACTCCTGCATCTCTGTGGTCTCTACCCGTGTCTGATAGAAGTTTTTTTACGGATGCCAGGCCGGTTCTTTCGTATTCGATTAAGCAAGCATGCACCACGTCTATCAGGGTTCTTAAGGTTTCTGGCTTAGTAGGTATTAGGTATCCTCCCGATAATCTGTCCTTGGAGAGAAGTATCTTGACTTTCCCTCCTTCTTTCTCGACGAGCCCTCTTCCACCTTTTGTCATCAGTTGGTCTAGACTGATGTTTCCTCCAAAGACTGTTGCGATTCTTGCTAGGTCGTACTCCACCACTAGGTTGGGGAAGTTTTTGAGTAGGTTCAAGTAGGCGAGGGTTTCTAAGTCTGCTTTTTGGATGTCTTCTGTGAGGAATTTGTTTACGGCTTCGGCTACTATTTTGAGGGCGTCGTCGGGGGTTTTGAGTTTTCCTGATGCGTCTTTAACTACGGAGTATTCGGCGAATTTGCCTAGTACCGGTCCGTAGACGCTGACGATGAGGTCTGGGCCAGTGATTCCCATTTTAGAGTGGCTCCTTACTTTTGTATCTGCTTCTCTTATGAGTTCTTCTTTAATTTCTTCCCATAGGCCCTTTTTATCCTCTCTTCTCTCTTCGCATCTGAGGAGTACTGTGTATTTGAGGACGCCTTTGTTCATTTTACCGAATTTCTGGCCGGGTTCTGTTGCTACTGGCCAAGAGGCTCTGAAGGTGAAGCCTGCGTTGATGAGGGCTTTGGCTAGGCTTGTCCATGCTTCTGCCTTTCTGTGTGTGAACATTACTGTTAGGACTCCGTCGTCTCGTAGGACGCGTTTCATCTCTCTGAAGCATGCCTCGATCTTGGATTCGTAATGCTGGGCTGCTAGCTGTTTAGAGTTCTTTAGGCCCTTAAATCTTGCGGGGTTGGCTACTGCCTCCTCTTCTTTTGGTGTTAGTTCGTTTTGGAATGCTTCTGGGTAGAGGTCGCCTATCAAGCGTTTTAGCCATACGTAGAAGAAGTCGCTTACCTCGCTGTACATGACGTTCTCGAAGTATGGAGGGTCGACGACTACGCAGTCTACGCTTCCGTCGGGTAGCGGTATTGCAGCCGCATCGCCGTAGTAGACCTTGACTTTTCCAGTATTCTTGGGGAGTAGTTTGATGATATCGTTCAAGGCGTCTAAGACCTTCTCCAAAGCCCATGAAAAGCCATTTGAAGGTTGATTCCATTCTGCATAGCTTGATTTGAACGGAAAAGCCTGGACTGCCATACTCCCTGCAATCTTTTGCCTAGTAGGTACCCACC
>JAGTRH010000080.1 GCA_018396795.1 Candidatus Bathyarchaeota archaeon | reverse complement strand
GGGCTTCGGCGCTGTTGGTAAGATTTCTGGCGAGGTTGTTTTCTCAACAGGCATGGTTGGTTATCCTGAGTCATTAACAGATCCATCCTATCATGGGCAAATTTTAACCTTAACATATCCGTTAATTGGGAATTACGGTGTTCCAGCCTATGATAGCGATGGGTTCGGCGTTCCGGTCATGTTCGAGTCTTTAGGTATTAAAGTTGCCGGATTAATTATTCAGGAGATATGCCTCAAACCATATCATTGGGCTTCCAGCAGAACCCTCGATGAGTGGCTTAGAAGCGACGGCGTTCCGGGGATATATGGCATAGACACTAGGAAGTTAACCAAGAGACTTAGGGAAAAAGGCGTTATGCTAGGAATACTTCAGGTTTGCCGGGAAGGTGAGGAGCCAAACCTTGACAGTCTGGTTAAGGAGGTTAAAAATGTTCAAGATCCAAATATGCGTGATCTAGTGGGCGAAGTTACGATTAAGGAGCCTATTTACTATGATTGTAAAGGAAATAAAAGGGTGGTTCTTATAGACTGCGGATCTAAAGCCAGCATAATAAGAAGTCTTCTTAAACGGCATGTAGAAGTTGTAAGGGTCCCCTATAACTTTTCAGCCGAAGAGATTCTTGAGTATAAGCCAGGCGGTGTTCTGGTAAGTAATGGTCCGGGCGACCCAAAGAAGTGCGTAAGCACCATTGAAACAGTTAGATCTCTCGTCGAAGAAGAAATCTCGATTATGGGGATATGCCTTGGAAGCCAAATTTTAGCCCTAGCAATGGGCAGCGACACGTATAAATTGAAATATGGGCATAGGTCGCAGAACCAGCCGGCGCTTGACCTTGAAACTGGATGCTGCTACATAACAACTCAAAACCACGGCTACGCTGTTTCATTTGAATCTCTAAAAGAAACCAACCTAAAATGCTGGTTTATAAATGCAAACGATAAGAGTGTTGAGGGAATTAAACTTAGAAATGGATTGTCCTTTGCTGTTCAATGGCATCCTGAAGCTACTCCAGGACCATATGATACAGAGTTCCTTTTCGATGAGTTTTTGAGGGGTATTGGGTGAGGAAAAATGCCGAGATTTGAGTGGCTGCGTAAGGTGCTGGTTCTCGGAAGCGGACCAATAAAGATTGGTGAAGCAGCGGAGTTTGATTATTCAGGAAGCCAGTGCTTGAAAGCCCTAAGGGAGGAGGGAATAGAAACGGTGCTGATCAACCCAAATGTTGCAACGATTCAAACTGATCCTAGGCTCGCTGGTAAAGTATATCTTCTGCCTGTTACGCCGGAATATGTTGAAAGAGTTATTGCTAAAGAAAAACCTGATGGGATTCTTCTTGGTTTTGGTGGGCAAACAGCCTTAAACTGCGGTGTAGCCTTAGCCAAGAGCGGTGTCTTTGAAAAATACGATTTAAAAGTATTGGGAACCCCGATAAGGGCTATTGAGGAAACCGAGGATAGGGAGCTTTTTAGGCAGGCAATGATAAGGGCTGGGCTTCCGATTCCAAGAAGTCAGTCCGCCATCTCGGTTGAGGAGGCTCTTAAAGCCGCTGAAGAAATAGGCTATCCAGTTATTGTAAGAGTTGCATACACGTTAGGCGGTAAGGGCTCCGGCGTAGCTCATAATAAACGCGAATTGCGTGAAATTGTAAATAGAGCTCTAGCTCAGAGCATGATCACGCAGGTCTTAGTGGAGGAGTATATTGGGCACTGGAAAGAGATTGAATACGAAGTTATGAGGGACTATAAGAACAATTGCATAACGGTCTGCAACATGGAGAACTTTGACCCTATGGGTGTTCATACTGGCGATTCGATAGTTGTCGCTCCCTCACAGACATTAAATAACCGTGAATATCACATTCTCCGCTCAGCATCTATAAGGGCGGTTCAAAGCCTAGGTATAGTTGGCGAATGCAATATTCAATGGGCGCTTCATCCGAGATCTGAGGAGATAAGGGCTATAGAAATCAATGCTCGAATGTCTAGGAGCTCAGCCTTGGCTAGTAAAGCAACTGGTTACCCTCTTGCTTACATAGCAACTAAGCTCGCAATAGGCTATTTGCTTCCAGAGTTAATGAATAAGGTTACGGGGGTAACGACAGCTTGCTTCGAACCCGCACTAGATTACATTGTTGTGAAGATCCCGCGCTGGGATCTACGTAAGTTCAGGAATGTAGATCCGCACTTAGGTCCTCAGATGAAGTCTGTTGGAGAGGTTATGGCAATTGGTAGAACATTTGAAGAGGCTTTACAAAAAGCTGTTAGGATGCTTGATATCGGGAAGATCGGGCTGGTTGCAAATAATGATGAACAGCCTGAGCCGATTAAAGCCGTGAAAGACTGCCTCAGAAACCCAACTGATGAGAGATTATTTAAGATCGTTAAGGCAATAAAGATGAGTATTCCAATTAAGGAGATTTATCGTTTAAGCGGTGTTGACCCATGGTTCCTTTATAAAATTAAGAATATTATTGATATGGAGAAGAAACTGAAGCGTCTTAAAATTGATAGTGAGGAAGCTGCTGAAATTATTAGGGAAGCTAAGCGCCTAGGCTTCTCAGATGCGCAAATAGCGAGATGTATAGGTGTAAGTGAGGATGAAGTTAGGCGCTTAAGGAAGGCCTATGGGATTATTCCTGTTGTTAAGCAAATTGATACGTTAGCGGCTGAGTGGCCTGCAAAGACAAATTACTTGTACCTAACCTATAGCGGCGATGAAGATGACATTGAGTTCGACACTAATAAAAATAAGGTTATTGTCTTAGGTGCAGGAGTCTTTAGGATAGGCTCAAGTGTTGAGTTTGACTGGAGCTGCGTTAACACAATATGGGCCTTAAAGAAGCATAATGTAGATGAAGCAATCATGATAAACTATAACCCTGAAACTGTATCGACGGACTATGATATATCGGATAAACTCTATTTTGAGGAACTAACACTTGAACGGGTTATCGACATATACGAGAAGGAGAAGCCTTTAGGCGTTATTGTCAGCGTTGGCGGTCAGATCCCAAATAATTTGGCTTTAAAGCTATCCATTGCCGGTGTAAAGCTGCTTGGAACTTCAAGTGAGAGTATTGATGCCGCTGAGGACCGCTCTAAATTCAGCATGCTACTTGATAGTTTAGGCATTCCGCAACCCAAGTGGAGCAAGTTCACGACGATTGAGGAGGCTGAGAAATTTGCTGAAGAGATCGGTTACCCAGTTCTCGTTCGTCCAAGCTATGTTCTTTCCGGTTACGCCATGAGGATCGCATATAGCCAAAAAGATTTGAGGGATTATCTTGAACTTGCAGCTAGAGTCTCACCTGAGCACCCAGTTGTCATATCTAAGTTCATTGAAGGCGCCAAAGAGGTTGAGGTTGACGGTGTTTCTGATGGCGATGATGTTCTAATAGGCGCGGTCATCGAGCACGTTGAGCAGGCCGGTGTCCACAGTGGAGATGCGGTCATGAGCATTCCTTCACAATCTCTAAGCAGCGACGTCATTGAAAAGATTGAAGATTACACGCGAAAAATTGCTTGCGCCCTAAAAATTAGGGGGCCGTTCAATATTCAGTATCTTGTCAAAAACGGGGAGGTTTCCGTTATTGAGTGCAATCTCAGGGCTTCCCGCTCCCTTCCCTACGTAAGTAAATCAAAAGGTGTTAACTTAATAGAGGTCTCCACAGCAATAATGCTTGGGAAAAACCTTAAGGAACTAGGTATCTTGGAGACCCCGCCAACACCCTACGTTGCTGTTAAGGTTCCGCAATTTAGCTTTATGCGCTTAAGCGGGGCCGACCCAGTCTTAGGCGTTGAAATGCTGAGCACCGGTGAGGCTGCATGCATCGGTGAAAACTTTGCAGATGCGTTGCTGAAAGCATTACAATCAGTTGATTTCAATCTTCCACGCAGTAACCCATCCGCTTTGATAACTGTTGGAGGAAGGGAGATGAAGAAGAAAATAATTCCGCTGGCTAGGCGCCTTAAGGAATTGGGCTTCAAACTCTACGCAACCGAGCATACCGCAGATGCCTTACGCGACGCCAATTTAGAGACAACCGTCCTATACAAGGTTAGAGAAGCAGCAAAGAAACCAAACATAGTAGATTACCTAGTGCAACGCAAGATTGATCTAGTAATCAATGTTCCAGCAGCTAATCCGGAAAATGAGGGCGTTGATGTTATGGAAGACGAGTATATTATCCGCAGACTTGCCGTTGAGTTTAACGTTCCAATAGTCACAACGTTTGAGCTGGCCTCAGCGATAGTTAAAGCCCTAAAATATTATAGGAAAAATGGAGTAACGATACGATCTTTAAACGAATATATGTCCAGCTTGCCATTCAGATATTGGTAGTCTATTCGAAGAAATCTTTCCCTTCAACCAAATATTTTCCCACGATTTCCTCTCTGACATCTATGCCTAGCCCAGGTTTATCAGGAACAACCGCAAAGCCGTCTTTAATTAAAGGTTTCTCTAATCCCTTCACAAAATCCTCCCATTGAGGTACACCAGCAGCGTGATGTTCAAATGCAAGGAAATTTTTCGGCATTGCTGCTGCCGCGTGAACGTTTGCAATAAAGGCTATTGGAAGCCCATAATTATGCGGGGCTATCAGCACCCCGTACAGATCGGCGAAATCGGCAATCCACTTAATCTCAGCAATGCCACCGACGTCGGAAACATCGGGAGCAACTATATCAACAGCGTGTTTATCTATAAGATCCCTGAAGCCATATCTTAGAAATATTTGTTCTCCAGTCAGGATAGGCGTGGTTGTACTCATCGAAAGCATGCGATACAACTGGACCTCCGTATAGGGCAATAGGTCGCCCGAAAGCAAATCCTCGGCCCAAAAAACATTAAATGGCTCTAAGGCTTTAGCCAGCCTTACAGCCGAAGGAAAACTCTGTCCCGGACCGCAGTCTAACGCTAAACCTATTCTATCATCCAATGTATTCTTTAGGGCTTTCACAATAGCTACCTCAGATTTAAGTCCGCGTTCAGTTACATGACCCTTCATGGGGTAATGGCCATCAGCTTCAAAGGATCCATCTGGAACACTTAGGAGTTGACCGCCGTGAAAACCAATATCAAACTTCAGAATCGTGAAGTTTTCCGGCAATGTCATTATGCGCTTAGCTTTTTCAACATAGGCTTCTGGAGTATACATTGAAGATGGGTCATTTTTGTCAAGTAATAAGCCTGAGCCACAGTCACAATAGACCCTAACTTTATCGCGAACCTTGCCTCCAATAAGCTTGTAGACGGGTAAACCATATGCTTTACCAGTTATGTCCCAGAGGGCCATTTCAACGGCGCTAACCGCTGAACCCCATGGTTTAAAGCCGCCCCTATGGCGAATTCTAAGCATTACCTTTTCAACCTCTGTGGGATCGCAGCCTGTAATGTATGGTTTTAGTTGCAGAACATGTTCCCTGGGGCAATGGGCTTCCCCATAACCGTAAATCCCTTCATCAGTATCAACTCGAACGATTCCCATCCGTCCAAGTCCAGGAACATCAACAGTGGCAACCTTTAAATCACATATTTTCAAGTTGTCACGCACCTCTATTACTTAATTTAACATTCGCTCACAGATACACGCCTCATTCACTTATAAAATCTCTCAATCTAGAGAAAGGATCTTAAATCCCCCAAAATGGCTGAAGGAACCTGAAGATCCTTCATAGTTTTTAAACCGGGAGAGGCGCTGATCACCCTAGGTATCGAGTTCACAATCAAGGCCGCGGTTCCCTTATCGCCATGTATGCACGGCGATATCTTTTCACAAACCACCGGCTCGCCATCAATCATTATGGAGTCGTATTCTTCTCTTGCGCCTAAATACGCCTTAAATATCAAAGTTACCTTTGGTTCGCCGGACATGATTCCGTAGGCCTTCTGACTTAAGCCGGCCACATAGCCAGGTTCAACTGATATAAATTTACTTCTAACTTTCTCGTTTGAGATTATGGGTTCTGCAGGGTTCTCCCTAATCTCATCAAGTTTCCAGCCCAATGAGTCGGCGATCATCGCTATTGATTCTTTAAGCCCAATATGACCTATTATTTCACCTTTACTCACCTTCTCTCTAAATTCTTCAGGTTTTAATCCAGCACCTATCTTCTTCTGAAAGGGCAACCTCCGCTTTGCGGCATCGATAACTCTTTCAGCGCATATATATCTAATTTCTTGACATGCCGCCGTTAAAGTTATTACAAGCGTATCCATAACAAAGCCTGGATTAATCCCTGTACCTAAGACTGTAACGCCGTGTCTTCTGGCCGACTCATCGATTTCTTTAGCAACTTTCTCTTTTACAATATATGGGTA
>JAGTRH010000079.1 GCA_018396795.1 Candidatus Bathyarchaeota archaeon | reverse complement strand
TCTTCCATTAGTCTTCGATATCATCCTGCATGTTGGTACATTAGCGGTTACAGTCTTCTTCTTTAGAGCTGAGTTAAAGAAGATTCTATCTGACATTATAAAATCCAACTTCAAATCTGAAGGGGGAACAATATTATTGAGGATAATTGTCGGTTCTATTCCAACAGCTATAATAGGGATTGCGATCACGTTTTTCTTAGAAGAAATATTTCGAGGAGTGGCGTCTCTTGCAGTTTCCTTCCTAATATCCAGTTTCCTCATCTATATATCAAAGTTGAGGACACAGGTGAAAGACATCGTGGATTATAAGTCGGCCGTTATAATTGGCTTGGCTCAAGGCTTCTCCATTATACCTGGTCTCTCTAGGAGTGGATTGACGATATCTGTTGCACTAATATTGGGTATTAAACGCGAGGAAGCCTTCAAATTCTCATTTCTATTATCGATTCCCGCCATATCTGGAGCGCTCATCGTAATGGTATGCTCACAATTTACGGTTTTTTCTTCAGTTAATCTTGAATGGATAGACCTTTTAATCGGAGTTTTCATTGCAATGTGTCTGGGTTATATATCTCTAAGAATTCTTCGGAGAATTCTTCATAAATTTCATGTGTTTGCATTTTACTCCCTATTTTTAGGTTTACTCCTAATCGCGGCAAGCGTGTTAATATAAGTTTTTATGTACACAATTGTACCAAAAAGTTTTAAATATTACATCAAAACACAAATATTAACTTGTTAAGGTGCTCACTTTGGCATCAAAAAGGAATAACAACATTCCAATAAAAGTCCGCATATGCTTGGCTGATATTTCAAGTCTCAAGCCTCATGAGCGAACAGATAGCACTAGACTTAAAGTCCTTAAAGATGAAATATGGTTTGATGGCATTCTCAAGAAGCCTATAGTTGTCGATGAGAAGACCAACGTGATAATCGATGGCCACCACAGAGTTGAAGCCCTGCGGCTACTTGGATTTGCCAAAGTGCCAGTATGCTATGTAGATTACATGTCCGATGGAATAGACTTAAAAACTACTGCCAAAAATATCGAGATAAATAAAAGTAAAGTTATCGAGGCGGCTCTAAATAACAATCCCTTTGGCCCAAAATCCACATGGCATTATCTGAAACTTCAAAACGGTATCAGGCACATATCATACATACAAAGAAGAATTGATATGCCATTAGAATCCCTTAAATAAAATCTCTCATAAATCTTCCATCTTTCTATTTTCTCCCGAAAATTACTACTCTAAACTGGGTTTAAATTATTATTAAAGTGAGAGCGAGGGGGAAGCGCCTTCAATTCGGGGGACACTAAGAGTCTCAACCACTCTCTAAGACTACTATTCCCCCTAGGCGCTTCCCCCTCGTTGAAAAATTTGTTAGTAGTTAAATAAAAGCTTTTCTTTGAATCTGATGCGAGTAAATAAATAAGTGCAATAATAACTCTCAGACTCAAAATAAGATTTCATTTTTGAGTTTTTAAAAATAAGTGTTGATTTTACTATTTTGTCTCTGGATATTTTTCTTTTATTCTTTCATCGGCCATTTTGGCTATTAATCCGCTTGATATTAATACGCATTTTGCTTGCAGTATTTCCGCCATATCAGCTATCTTTTGATCCTGCGTTACGAGTATGAGATCATTTCTCTTTGCGTATAGTACTATTTCTCTGTCTTTTGCCCCTTGTAGTCCAATGTCATTGACTGTTAGAACTTCCCATCCTAATAGTTCAAAGTACTCTTTAAGGCCTGAATACATTTCATCCAGCAGTAGCTTCGCCAAAGGGTCCTTTCTCCCTATACCACTCGATTAGTCTTGTAAGGAAAACTCTATATATACCTTGTTTTTGAAAGCGTCTTTATGGAGCAAATAAAAATACTAGTAGCTTATGATAGTATAACAGGTAATGTTGAAATGATGGCTAATGCGGTTGCAGAGGGTGCTAGAGAAGCTGGGGCCTTAGTGGCAGTTAAACACGTTGATGATGTTGATCCACGTGAGCTATCCTATTATGATGGATTCGCGTTTGGTTCACCAACACATTACGGTATGATGAGCGAGAAGATGTATTCGTTCTTCAAATATAAGCTCGGGGAGTACTGGGGTAAACTTAAGTATAAAGTGGCTGTTGCATTCTCCTCATCAGGGGGTTTAGGCGGCGGAAATGAGATGGCTCTATTGTCATTAATCTCAGTAATATTAAATTTCGGTATGATGACCTTTGGAATTCCTGACTATGTTGCGCCAGGGGTGACGCTCCATTATGGCGCCGTTGCGGTTGGTAAGCCTGATGATAGGGCTCTTAAGGCATGTAGGCTACTGGGGAGAAAGATTGTTGAGCATGTGAAGGTAATTAAAGCCGGTTTAGCATCTCTGAATGACCAAACATGAGGATGAAAAATTGGGAGCTTTTTAGTCCCCTCATCCTTTTTTGCGTGATTTTTAAGTTTTTCTTAAAGTCTAATTTTTTAGACAATTAAATTTAAGTTTCTGTATTTTTTACTACTACATAGTTACGCTATTTCATTTAGGCGTACAGCTCCTATGATCCCTCAGGTGAGGTGATCGATCCCTTGAAGTATGTTAGAAAAAGAGATGGACGATTAGAACCATTCGACCAGGAACGAATAACTAACGCTATATGGAAGGCCGCTAGAGCTGTTGGTGGGAAAGATAGAGAGCTCGCTAAGCGCCTAAGCGACCAAGTTGTTGAAGAGCTAAAGAAACGATTTGGCGAGGATGGTGTACCTACCGTTGAGGAGATTCAGGATATTGTAGAGAAGGTTCTCATCGAGAATGGGCATGCTAAGACGGCTAAAGCCTACATTTTATATCGCAAGCAGCATCAGGATTTGAGACAGCTTGCTGAAATACTCAGCTCCTCAGATCTAGTCGAGCAATACCTTAACTTAGAAGACTGGTATGTTCGGGAAAACTCAAATATGAGCTTCTCGTTACAAGGGCTGAACAATTACTTGACAACGAAGGTTATTGAGCGCTACTGGACATATAGAATATATCCACCTAACATTGGTGAGGCTCATTACTCAGGTGACGTACATATACATGATTTAGGTGTTTTGGGACCGTACTGTGTTGGGTGGGATTTAAGGGAGCTCCTTCTCTCAGGTTTTGGCGGTGTATATGGGAAGATTGAGAGCAAGCCGCCAAGGCATTTTAGAACAGCCCTTGGGCAGGTAGTGAACTTCTTTTATACATTGCAGGGTGAGGCTGCCGGGGCGCAGGCATTCAGCAACTTTGATACCCTTTTAGCTCCCTTCATACGTTATGATGGCTTAGACTATAGGGAGGTTAAGCAGGCTCTTCAAGAGTTCGTATTTAACATTAACGTTCCAACGAGAGTTGGCTTCCAGACGCCATTCACTAATATAACGCTTGACCTTAAGGTTCCTAGCTTCATGATTGATGAGCCTGTGGTTTACGGTGGTAAAGTAGTTGATGATGCTTATGGTGAGATGCAGGATGAAATGGGAATGTTGAATGCAGCCTTTGCTGAGGTTATGGCTGAGGGTGATGCCAGAGGTAGAGTCTTCACTTTCCCAATACCGACATATAATATAACAAAGGATTTTGAATGGGACTCTTCCATTTCGCAAAGAATATTTCAGTTGACGGCCAAATATGGTGTACCCTACTTCTCAAACTTTGTGAATAGCGATATGAGACCTGAAGATGTTCGTTCGATGTGCTGCCGCCTGAGAATCGATAATAGGGAGCTGCGTAAGCGTGGTGGGGGTTTCTTTGGCGCTAATCCACTTACCGGCTCGATTGGTGTTGTCACAATAAATCTGCCTAGGATTGGTTATTTGGCTAAGGATGAGGATAGGTTCTTTGAGAGGCTTGGCGAATTAATGGATCTCGCCAAAGACAGTCTGGAAATAAAGCGTAAGATTCTTGAGCGGTTCACCGAGAAGGGATTGTATCCATACTCGAGATATTATCTGCGCTTCGTTAAGGAGGCTTATGGCAGATATTGGAAGAACCACTTCTCAACGATCGGCATAATAGGTATGAACGAGGCTTTGCTGAATATGTTTGGATATGGTATTGCAACGGAGGAAGGAACGAAATTCGCAATTAGGACGTTGATGTTCATTCGTGAGAGACTCATGGAATATCAGGAGGAAACAGGCAACCTATATAATCTTGAGGCTACACCAGCTGAGGGTGCATCTTATAGGCTTGCTAAGTTGGACAAGAAGAAATATCCAGATATAATTGTTGCCAACGAAAGATATCTCTCGAAAGGTGCTGAGCCGTTCTATACAAACTCAACGCATCTACCGGTCGACTATACGGGTGATCTCTTTGAGGCTCTTGAGCATCAGGATAAACTCCAGCCACTATATACTGGCGGAACAGTCTTTCATGTCTTCTTAGGGGAGAGAATATACTCCTGGACAGCTGCCGCTGCTTTGATTAGAAAGATTTCATATAACTATCATATACCATACTTCACTTTAACGCCAACATTCAGCATATGCCCAACGCATGGATATATAAATGGTGAACATAAAGTATGCCCTAACTGCGGGGCTAAGTGCGAGGTATACTCTAGGGTTGTCGGATACCTCAGGCCTGTAGATCAATGGAACGATGGTAAGCAGTCGGAGTTCAGGATAAGGCAGACGTTTGATAATACTTTAATGCTCTTAGCCCCCGAGATATCTGCGTAATAGAAAGCGATTTGAGGGTTTAATGGAGCGGATAATAATAGGGCTAGAAGTATGAAATTTAGTGGGCTGCAAAAAACAAGTTTAATCGATTTTCCAGGGAGAATATCCAGTATTCTTTTTACGCCTGGCTGCAACTTACGCTGCCCCTACTGCCAGAACTGGAGAATAATCGTTAATCCACAGGGGCCATTCTTATCTGAGGATGATGCCTTAGCGATACTTGAATCTAGGAAGAAATTTATTGACGCCGTTGTCATAACTGGTGGGGAGCCCCTGATCCATAAGGATATACCGCTCTTCATTAGGAGGCTTAAGGAAAGGGGTTTCGCGGTTAAACTGGACACTAATGGTTTCTTCCCGGATATGCTTAGAGAATGCTTGGACTATGTGGATTACATAGCGGTAGACATTAAGACTTCGCTGGAGAAATATTATTTGCTGGGTGCTGCAGAAACAAGCGGTCTGCTGGAAACAATCGTTTTGCTCAAGAATTGTGGTGTTGATTACGAGTTTAGGAATACCGTTGTTCCAGGCATAGTTGAGGAGGAAGATGTTGCGAAGATGGGTGAGATTGTTAGTGGTGCTAAGCGCTTTGCCTTCCAGCAGTTTATACCAGATGACGCGTTAGAGGAAAGTTTCAGAACAATTCAACCATATTCACCGGAGACTATTAGGCGCTTCTCAAAAATAATGGAGAATTATGTTGATGAGGTTATTCTGAGAATATAAGCGTCGACGGCTGCGAATACCTCATCATTATTGTTTTCCGCTTCTTTATTCGACAATAATCTTTTTTCCAGCGATCTTCTCCATAGCTGTTATGGCTGCCTGTGTTCCAGCTTCACCTAATCCTTCAGCCTCCACTATTCTCAGCATTTGATGGACTAGGGCTGTGCCGGGTAGAGGCAGATTCAATTCCTCTGAAAGCGATAAGGCTAGGCGTAAATCTTTCTGTTGATGTCTTATCTTGAAACCTGGCTTGAAGTCGCGCTCTATCATCTTAGGCCCAAGATTAACAAGCATCCAGGAGCTTGCGGCTCCGGCGGAAATGGCCTCCAATAATTTTTTAACGTCTAATCCGGCTTTTGCACCCAGCATAAGTCCCTCACAGACCGCTTGAATATTTAGCGCGCAGATCACTTGGTTACAGAGCTTAGCCGTCTGACCCATGCCTACTGGACCCATATACGTGATCTTTTTGCCTAAGGCCTCAAATATTGATAGGCACTCCTCAAAGGTTTCTCTTGGGCCTCCAACCATAATTGACAGTGATGCCTCTTTAGCGCCTTTTTCGCCGCCGCTCACTGGCGCATCAAGCATTTTAGCGCCTTTCTTTGCGAGTTCTTCGGCTATTCTGCGTGTTACTGACGGAGATATTGTGCTCATATCTATGACTATTAGGCCTGGTCTAGCGCCGTGAATGACACCGTTAGGTCCAAGTATAACCTCCTCAACATCCGGTGAATCCGTGACTATAGTTATTACAACATCGGTTCTCTCAGCAACCTCCCTAGGCGAACCAGCCCCGTACGCACCCATAGCGACAAGCTCATCCATCTTAGATCTAGTTCTATTCCAAACGGTTAAAGGAAAACCAGCCCTCAGAAGGTTTATAGCCATAGGCTTGCCCATAATCCCCAAACCA
>JAGTRH010000008.1 GCA_018396795.1 Candidatus Bathyarchaeota archaeon | reverse complement strand
GATGACCTAATCCTTTCCTTTCACAGATTTCTATCCTTTGCTTCTGTAACGGCGTTTGTTTTAACTCATCGATTACAACGTTAACCAAACCCAATCCTTCCTTTCATACCTATAAGAGTAATTTCATAGCATTAAAATGATTTAAGCTCTTCTAATGAATTAAGTCTATATAGGAGTCCCTGCTCTAAAAACTTTAAGAAGCTTAATGATGAAGTGATACGAATGTTGCCGCCTCTCGAGGAGATAGAAAAACGTAGAAAAAGCCTCGGTTTGACTCAAAAGGAATTAGCGAAGCTTGTAAACTTAAGCCAATCCATGATTGCAAAGATTGAATGCGGAAAGCTAAACCCTTCCTATTTAAAAGTTAAACTAATATTCGATACGCTGGAGAAACTGGAGAAAAAAATAACTTTGAAAGCAGAGGATTTGCTCCATGAAGAAGTGGTAGGGATTGAAAAGGATGATTCGATTTCTAAAGCCGTTAACCTTATGCTTGAAAAAGGCTATTCACAATTGCCCGTATTTGATAGGGGGAAATCGGTTGGAAGCATAACTGAAAAAACCGTTCTTGAACAAATTCTAAAATCTGATGATGTTTCCAAACTATCGAGCATGTCTGTAGAAAGCATAATGGAAAGCTCCTTCCCTTGCGTAGATATGGATGCTCCATTGCAAGTAATATCGACTTTGCTTCGGTACAGTAGCGCGGTTTTAATAACTGAAAGGGGAAAGATAAGAGGGATAATCACAAAAGCGGATCTGTTGAGAGTTATAAAAGGATAGGATGTGAAACTCTAGGACTTTTAATACACATGTTTTAAGCTTTTGACTTTTTCCTAACAGAGGCTACTATTGAAATTATGTCTCTATCCCTGACTACATAGTCTGTTGGCAACCTAAGACCAGTTCTAGCATCTATGGCATAAATCATTGTTTTAGCTAAATCGGTGTGAATTTGAGCTGCCAAATCCCTAACGGTTGCGTTATGTGGGATCAAAAATGCATCTGGCAAGACATTTCCTCTCTTATCTGAAAATTTAGTGGCATCCTCTACTGGATATACTGTATTCATGTTCAAAAGCTTGAATACTGAAAGGTTTATTGCAAATTGGACTCCTGTTCTCATCAACTTTGAGAAAACTCTCTGTTGAACATAATTCAAAGCCCATCTCTGTTCTTTAGTAAGCTCGCTTTCATCTATCACTTTAAAGGTTTCTTCACCGGGAACGTACTCGATAAAGCCCTTCTGTTCAGCTCTCCTAAGAGCTAACTCTGCTTCGCTGGAGCATGGAACGACGAACATATCCTTGAACTCATCCCTTAAGCGCTCGAAATTGGCCTCTGCGTAGGCTAGATCCATTTTATTGGCAACTATTATTGTAGGCTTTGATAGTTCCCTTATTTTTCTAGCAAAATTCTTTAAATCTTCTTTTGACCATCTCTTTATTTCTTTCTCGCTTAAATCTAAAGCATTCAGTGCTTCCCTTACGTGCTCGATTTTTACTTTTGATCCAGCCAAGGATTCAAAGAAGGCTTTTTCTAATGGAGTTTTGGTTTTTTCTGTATATTTCTGTATCTTGTCGATGTTTCTTTCCAGATTTTTCATAAACCACATCGTTATTTCTTCTTCAATATCATAAACGTCTAAAATTGGATTTCCGATTCCTGGCCTACCCAATCGACCTTCTTTATCTATGCTTCCAGAAGCATCGACTATATGCAACAAGGCATCAGCCTGTGCGGCTACGCTTAAAAATTGTATCCCCAATCCTTTTCCTCTCCAAGCATCCTCGATCAAGCCTGGTAAATCGATCAATTCTACTGGTATAAAACGCCATCCATCGATGCATAATGAATTTACTGGATTATCCTTTACTTTAAGCTCTTTACATGCGCATACTGTTTGAACGAAAGCCTTTCCGGTGTTTGGTTTTTTAGTAGTAAATGGATAACTCGATACTTCAGCAGAGAGCAATGTGGCAGCGTTAAAGAAAGTAGTTTTACCAGTGTTTGTTTTTCCAATAAGACCTATCTTTATCAATTCTCTTCAAGAAAACTCTACAACCCTTCGTATTAATAAATATATAGGATTGATTAAGACATCTTTGAGCATTTATAAGAAAAGGATGAGCATTACTTTATAACGAAATATGATTAGATCTTTGAGGTGAAGCTATGATTAAAATTCCGCTTTCTGAAGCCATTTGGTTAATCTCACCCAGATTAACCGTTTTGGTCAATACTTTAGATGAAAAGGGAGAATTGAATTCTTCGCCTTACTCGTTTGTATATCCTCTAAGCATCGATCCTCCATTAATTGGAGTTGGCATAGGTGGCAAGCATAAGCTCACTTATATCAATTCAAAAAGAACTCATGAATTTGTTGTCTGCGTTGTCTCAGAGGATTTCGGCCAACAAGCCGTTAACTGTGAAAAAAGCCATAAGCCGGGAGATAAGCTATGGGCAAAGTATGGATTGCATGCTGAGAAGTCTAAAAGGGTTAATGTTCCAAGGATTAAAGAAGCAAGAGCGGTCCTAGAGTGTAAAGTAGATCGATTCGTAGAGCTCAGAGGAGATCATATAATCCTTGTAGGCGAAGTTTTGTATGCTGAGGCAAAGAAAGGAGGATTGGATAGCATAAACCCGCTGCTTCATGATTTAGATGAAAAATTTAGGAGCATAGGAAGAGAAATTATTCTTAAGAGAGCCTCAAGAGATAGGCCCAAACTCCGATAAAGTGAAGATTGAACAAAGGCTAAGATTATTTCGCTTCGATGGCTCATCTAGTTTCTTCCCTTTCGTAAGGTATTCCGAGCATCCTAGGCCATACAGCCCCTCTACTTATAGCCACAAGAGCTATGATTGTAGTTATGTATGGCAACATAAGCAAGAACTGGTATGGCAAGAATTTATACAACAGCTGGAACTTGTATGCAAGCGCTTCTACGGACGCAAAAAGGAGGGAGCCAATGAATATAAGCGGAGGACTCCACCTTCCAAACATTACAAGCTGAAGCGTTATCCAACCCCTTCCACCCACCATCCAAGGCGTGAAGACGGCAGTTTCAACAATCAAAAGATAAGCTCCTGCTAAGCATTCCATGGCTCCTGCAAAGATGAACGTAAGGTAACGGACTAGGTTGACGTCTATTCCAAGTGTGTCGGCAGCTCTTGGGTTCTCTCCAACAGCTCTAATCTTTAACCCATAAGTCGTTTTGAATAAAAGGAAGTAAGTTGCTGGAACGATCAGGAAGTAAGCAATGTACAATATTACGTTTTGGTTAAAGAAAGAGGGACCTATCACTGGAATATTCGAAAGTATGGGTATCTCAATCGATTCCATTTTTGTAATCACTATTGGAAAAGCCCTTACGCCGAATACAATTCTATAAAGCAGAGCGCCGGCACCTATTCCAAAGATCCACATCAACATACCTGTGAGAGTTTGATCCATCTTTAATGAAATTGTGAGCAATCCCAGAAAGACCCCAAGAAAAATTCCGATGAGAGCAGCCACAAATAGACTAGTGAAGTAACTTCCAGTAGCTATAACGGTTACGTAGGCTACTATCGCTCCTATGGTCATGAGTCCCTCGATGCTCACATTAAATATACCAGATCGTTGAAGAACGACTTCTCCCATGGCTGCGATTATATACAGGACGCTGAGCCTAAAAGTTATTTGGAGGAGCGTCACAGCAAAGTTAGCCCAGTACTCTAAACTCATAGTTTTAACCTCCTAAGCGCATATTCTGGCATTAGGATGCACAAAGCTATCATTGCTTGTATTGCATAGATCGCACCTGCTGGCATGCTTATAGTTCTTTGAAAAGCATCCGATCCTAGTAGTAGCATTGCGAAGAAGAAAGCAACAGGTATACTCCATACAAGACTTTTCTTGGCAATTAAAGCTATGATTATTCCAGTGAATCCATACCCAGGGGATATTCCTCTGAGAAGCCGATAATGAACACCCGCTATTTCAGAAGCCCCAGCCAATCCGGCTATCCCACCACTGAGGAAAGCTGTTAGTATGATTACCTTTACGATATTTATGCCAGATCTTTTGGCCGCGTTGACGTTGTCGCCAACAGCCTTGATTTCATAGCCAAGGGTACGCCTTTCAAGGATTATATAAGTTACTACAACGCATGCTAGGGCTATGAGTAGCCCAGTATGAAACCTTGTGCCCATTATTATCTTCGGTAGCCTAATGTACTCACTGATCGGATAGGTTATGGGCTCAAAGCCCATCGGATCATGCCATGGTCCAGTAGCCAACCAATCTACGATTAAGAGGACTATATAGTTCATCATTATAGTGGTAACTATCTCGTTAACGCCAAGGTAAGCCTTGAGTGCTCCAGGAATTAAAGCCCATAAAGCTCCGGCTAGGAAGGCTAGTGAGAAGGCTAATAGTAGTTGAATCGGTGCTGTAAGGTTTGCGAGGAATAGACCTACGTAGGTTAGAGCTATGGCGCCCCAGTAAAGCTGCCCCTCAACGCCAAGATTCCAAAAGTTTGCTTTGAATGCTATGATCACGGAGGTTCCCGTAAATATTAGCGGAATCATCCTTACAAGGGTTTCAGCCAGTCTCGTCTTGCCTCCAAGTGATGAAACGATAAGCGTTTCAAGAGCCAAGAGCGGGCTATACCCCATGGCCAACACTGTTATGGCAAAGAGTAAAAGAGCAAAGCCGACAGAAATCAAATACATAGTCGCCTTAGCTTCAATCGAGGGTTGTTCCTTAAGCCACTTCAATAAGCTTCTAAAAGAGTCTTTGTTCAACAGAACTACCTCGCAGCGTTTTGCATCTACATAGACCGAAAGCGTTATATATATTACTTTATATATAAAATTGCCGGTGATTTGATGTGGCTAGTAGAAAAACGATTATAGCGGCTGTTGCCATTCTCGTGATTCTTATCGCAGTGATCGGGGGCTGGTATTGGTGGACTATATCCGCGCCTAAACCGCCTGCCTACAAGGTTGCCATATTACTACCAGCTTCTATAGATTCCATAGGATGGCCTCAACTAGGATATTTTGCCATTGAAGAAATAAAGAATAAATTCGGTGTTGAGACGGCCTACACGGAGTGGACTACTGTTGCTGGAGCTGGAGGTATAGCTGAGGACTATATAGCGGCTGGATACAACATCATAATCTTCCATGGTGGACAGTATTTTACTGCCTGCGAGGAAATCGCGAAGGCCCATCCGGATGTTGTGGTCGTTGCAAACGCTGAAGTACCCTTAGATTATCCGAACGTCTGGACACTCATCAGGGACGACTATCTACCATACTATGCCATAGGATACATGATGGCCTTAGCTACAAAAACTGGCAAGATAGGTTTTATTGGTGGACTTGAGTTCCCAACGGCTGTAGGTTGTATAAACTTGATCTACTCGGGTGCAATACGCGCTCGTCCAGACATAAAAATGTACTATGTGCACAGTGGAGATTTCGATGATCCTGTTAAGAACAAAGGAGCAGCCGAGGCTCAGATAGCTGAGGGTGTGGACGCATTCGTTCCATGGCTTGGCGGAACAGGATTGTTGGCGACTTTAGAGGCGGCAAGAGCAGCTCCGCGCTATACTTATCTGGTAGGGGCTTGTGTGGACATGTACGAGATAGATAAGCGCTTCCTAACGAGTATAGTCATGGATGTTCCTGGAGTATACTCCTACATCGTTGGGAAAATAATTGAGGGGGAGAAAAGTGGAAGCGTTAGGTTAGCCGAGTATTGCACTTTGGCTTCGACTAGGGGCGCTATACCGAAAGCGGATGAAGATTATGCCATGGAGCTCAACAGAAAAGTCATCTCTGGAGAAGAAAAGATTCGAGTTATAACGGATAGGTACATAGTCCCTCCACCATAAACCCTAATTCTTTTTTTTATTACCAGAGATTCTAAAGGATAAAAGTCGCTTAAGAATCATTTTTGAGGCTTTTCCTAGCAACCTAAGTCTAATTTCCTTTGGAATGGTAGAAAGTATAGGCTTAAGGTTTTTCAGCGCTTTCCTTTTAGCTCTTTAAGAGTTCATTATGGATTAAACTTTTATATTTTTTCAAACAAGTTTTATATGCTTAGCTTTAATTCAATATGAAGGAAAGGAGAGGTTGAAAATTGTGGGAGTTTAAAGCCCAACAAAAACAGTTGGTTATTGGAGATGTAAAGATAGGTGGCTTACCTGGGAGTCGTCCTACAGTTTTGATAGGAAGCATTTTTTATAACAAGCATAGAATAGTTAAGAATCAAGAAACTGGCGAGTTCGATAGAGAAGAGGCTGAAAGAGTTATAAATGAACAAGAAGAATTCTCCAACAAAACTGGTAACCAGAGCATGCTCGATGTTGTAGGCTCAACACCAGTGGCCATGGAAAAGTTTTTAGAATTTGTATCGAGTGTGACGGATGCTCCAATTCTGTTAGATGGAGTATCCGAAGAGGTTAGGTTAAAAGGCTTAGATTATGTTAATAAGGCGGGAATCAAAAACCCTATCGTCTATAATTCTTTAGTACCAGAATCTAGGCTAGAGGAATATGAAAAAATTAAGGAATATAGGTTGAAGAACGCTGTGCTTCTTGCCTTTAACAGAAAGGAGTTTACTTCTAAAGGAAGAGTTGATGCGATAAAACAGATCCTCCCTAGAGCTAAAGATGCTGGAGTCGAAAACATACTGATCGATACATGCGTTTTAGACATTCCAAGTCTGGGAGTGGCTTGTAAAGCATTGTTCGATTTGAAAAATGAGTTTGGGTTTCCCGTTGGATGTGGAGCGCATAATGCCATAGCCACTTGGACAGGCTTAAGAGTGAAGATGGGCGATCAAGCGATTCATCCAGCTATGGCTTCAGCAAACGCTTTAGCTGTAGCCGCTGGAGCGGACTTTATACTCTATGGACCTATCGAGGAGGCTAAATACGTGTTTCCAGCAGTAGCGTTAATCGATGCGGCCTATGGCCAACTGATTAGGGAGCACGGAGAAAAACTGGATAAAACTCATCCGATTTACAGAATAGCTTGAATTTTTAAGGGCTTTCAAAACTGAAAATTTATGAGTAAGTTTGAATTTAAATTCAATCGAATCAAGCGGGGGTTGCCAAGCCAGGTCAAAGATACTTATGCCCGAAATATCAAGTTGTATTGGGCGTAGGTATTGGATGCGCAGGACTGAGGATATCCTCTTAAGGATATTTAGAACTCCTGTCCCGTAGGGGTTCGTGGGTTCGAATCCCACCCCCCGCACTTTTAGATGAAACCGGTTCTACTCCAGTAGGCTTTCCAGCAGAAAAAGAGTTTTTTTGCTCATTTTTCATACCCCTAGAGGGGATAAAATTTTGCCTCCTTACTTATTATTTCGGAGAATGGGGGGTTTAACAAAGAAAAGATTTCAATAAAGCCTTGCTTGAATCAATAGATGAAGGCTTTTTGAAGCTTGGTGAAAGCGTTAAGCATGCAGTTTATTGGCATATAGAGAAAAGCTATGGGATTAAGCGTGAAGAAATTCCAAAAAGCTTGATTTTTAGCCATTAGAAAATTCAAAATTTTTGAAGCTTATTTTAGAAGAATTTAAAGCTTTTAAATAAAAAGGCTTTTATAACTTAGCCTTTATTGTTATAATTTTATGGATATTAAAACTGTATTTGATGCATTAAAAAAGTTGGAAGGAATAATTGCTTGTGGAGTGATTGATGAAAAAGGAAACATTCATGAATGCTATGTTCCGGAAGGATTTCAAAAAGATAGACTTTCAACTGTTTATGCAATCGAATTGAATATGCTTCGAGAGTTAAAAGATATTTTTGGAGAATTTAAATGGAGATTATCCTTTTTCAGCAAATCAAGCCAAATAATTTACAGTTATAAGGGATTGTATATAGTGGCTTCCTCTAAAAAACCCCCTAAAGCATTCCTTAAACAAATTGAAGAAATTTTAGAGAAACCAAAAACTTAACAAAGAACTAAATTTCAAACATTTCCCTTAAAATAACTATTTCATCACTTTTTCTTACGTCAAAACTTAAGATGAATAGAGTTTTGTATCATCATGCTTAAAAGCAATTTCTTCAAATTCACCAAAATCCATATACGGATTGGAGAAACCTAAGTTTGAGGACCCCTCTTTAATCCGAGAAGTCGGAATTTTGCTGACGATGGTTTAGACCACCAGAAATAAGCTCATTTCAATACATTTTCTCATATAGATATGGGCAAATAGTTCCAACATCTAGGTTTAAGGTTTAGCACACATTTTTCGTCAACTACTCTTGCTAGTGCTTTATGCCTGATGTGACCATATAGGGCTCTTTGAAAGCTGTGAAAGAAACGCCTAATGACACATAATTTCCCCCGCGAAATCTTTATATAGTGTCATATTACATAATATTACAGAGAGATTATAATGTTCAGATGGGGATATCTAACGCCTCGCCAACGCCAGATGTGGAGTCTTATGCGAGGTGGGTTGACGGAGTCTGAGATCTCCAGAGAGCTCAATATTAGCCGCCAATCTGTGCATGTGATGCTAAACGCAGCTCAAAGCAAGATCTTACAGGCGTTAAATGAAGCGGCTGAAGTCAATAGAATTCAAGTAAGGTATTTAGATGTGAAAAAGGGAATTCTTGTAGGTCATAGCCCTGAATTCGATCATAAGGTCGTGATCACCTACTCACCAAAGAATGGAATTAGAATTTGGTATGCTCATGATGAAGAATGCAAAAAATGCGAGTTCGATAAAGAGTGGGTTAAGATAATCCTAGATGAGGCTGAAGAGAGAGGCATTAAATTGTCCGAGGGGGAGTTGCGCTTACATCCGTCACAATTGGCAAAAATAATATTCAAGAAGATCCTTCCAAGTGTAGAGTTATGATACGCCTCTTCAAAAAGATTTTGGAATATTGCCCCCATCCTCCAGAGAAGAGAGGATTTAATCCGCTTCTACTTTATTACAAGAATCTATGGCTAACCTTCCAAATCAGGGATTTCAAGAGTAGCATCGATGGGCTAGTCGCTCTCGTTATACTCTACGGTCTTTTGTTCGCAATATCATTCTTGCAGCTGCCCATCGTTGGATTGATGGAGCATTATATACTTATCATCTTGAGGGTTGCTTCCGTGATCTTGCTAGCTTTAGGGCTCGTATACATCTATGCTAAATCGATGGGAATTCAATTTCTAAAGCTAGGAATCAGTAGAGCAAAACAACGTATAATTGAGTCGCTCTTCGCTTTATTGGTTTGGGCAGCTTTATGGTTGTCGATCAGAGAGGCAACAAGAACCTACTTCCTTGTTGATATGAAGCGCTTCATTGTTTTACCCTTAGCTTCCCTCGTAGGTTTTATGGGTAGCTTAGTTGTTTGCGGTTATTGTACCCCCAAGTTTGTCAAGGGCTTAGGGGAAATGCTTGGAATCTTCTTATCCTCAATCGCTGGGTCTTTGCTTTTGTTTGCCGTATCAATGGATTTCGCTCTATATTTACTCCCCATCATCATCTTGCTTGTTTATATTAATGTCAAAACAGAGTCTGCTCTAGGACCTATCATCGCAATAACACTTCTGTTTAGTATTTCTTATATGGACTTAGTCGCGCCTGCTTGGGTAATTCCTATCCATCAATCAATATATTGGTTCATGACTACGATGAGCGTCATCTCCGCAGTTTTTGCGGGTTTATTCTTGATTAGATTCCTTCATCCTCGCTTGGTCAGGGTATAAAATATGGAAGAAAGCTCTAGATCTAAAAAAATTCTATTGGCGACTCTAATAGTATTGGTGCTGCTGTTCTCGATATTCGTATCCCTTAAGCTTGATCATAATAATCGTAGTACATTGTTCCAAAACTTTGTGAGGGATAATCCAAATGCGATGGAAGCATTTGAGAGGCTTAAGGAAGTCACTCCCGAAAATGCCGTAATCTTTTCATGGTGGGATTATGGGCGTGCAATAGAGGAGTTTGGCCATAGAAAGGCTGTCGTAGCCTACGCCTCAAAGGAAATGATGGAATCCGTTGGAGAAAGCCGAAATCCCATACATGCTTTTGAGATGCAGCTTTTTGGAAAATTTGAAACGCATGAAAGAATTAAAGATGTTGCAAGAGCATTTCTCTTACCGGAAGGAGAAGCGCTTACTATAATGAGAAAGTATGGGGCGAACTACGTTATGGTATTCTGTGAAGAAGGGGGATATGGCGCCTTTGATGATCTATATAAGTTACCTTGGATCGCAAAAATTGCAGGCTATAATATAACAGACTATTTAACTATAATTGGTGTTGGAGAAGCACGGCATTACATCCTAGGTCCAAAAGCCGAGGGGGCAACGATTCTCAGACTGATATACGATGAGCAATTTCATCCGAGATACTTCACAAAGATATTTGAAAATGAGGTTGCAAAAATTTATAAGATCAATTATATGGAATAGGAAATCAATGAAGCTTTAGGATGCATATCTATCAACTTATCTAGCCAATAATAAACTCTTCTAAAGCCCTGTTAGGTTAAATTCCTTTAAGTTTCTGTAAAATTTTAAAGAATGCCTGAAACGATTTTACGGTTAGATTTGCTCTGATACTAGGCTTAGGGTTCTTTTCAAAACTGGGCTTATATCCTCCCAGCTCAAGAAGTTTTTCAAAAGCCCCCTGGGCCGTCTCTATTATTTTCTTTTCGTCCAAAGTCTTGACTTGATAGTTCCTCATTGTAATTTTACCATCGATGATAACGGTATGGACATCTGATCCAAAAGCAGAATACACTATGTGAGAGGGACAATTATGAAGTGGAGTGAGGTGGGGTTTTTTAAAATCTAAAACGATAACATCAGCCTTCTTACCGATCTCGATCGATCCAATTTCTTTTTCCATCTCTAAAGCTTTTGCTCCAAGGATCGTTGCCATGCGAATTACCTGATTGGCTGGTAGCGTTGTTGCATCCTTTGTTTTCAGCTTATGTAGGAAGGCTGCAGTTCTCATTTCTTCAATCATGTCTAAGTTGTTGTTACTCCCACAACCATCCGTACCGATTCCTACGGTAATACCCCTTTCCAGTAGTTCTGGGATAGGAGCGGCTTCATTTCCATACTTCATCATTGGTGAGGGACAATGAGCTACCGAAGTGTTTGTTCTTTTCATTATCTCCATATCTCTTTTATCAACAAAGACACAATGCGCAGCTAACACGTCACCTTTTAAGATTCCTAAATTGTTTAAATGCTCTATGGATGTGTCGCCATGCTTTTCTTTTGCCATTTTTACTTCGTTTGGAGCCTCTGCAACATGAATATGTAAGCCAACATTAAGATCATCAGCCTTTTCTCGCACCTTTTGCAGCAGAGTTGGTGAACAAGTATAAATTGAATGGGGGCCCAGTTTACAAACAATTCTGCCATTTAAAGCGTTATGCCATTTTTCCGCAAACGCCACGCTTTCTTTTAAACCTCTTTCTCCTCTATCGGGATCATTCAACTCTAGAATTCCTTCAGAAAGGTTAGCGCGCATGCCAGCCTCTTTAACCGCTGTAGCTACCTTATCCATGTGAAAATATTGGTCTGCAAAACAAGTTGTCCCAGTTTTAATCATTTCTAGACAACCTAAGAGTGCCCCGGCATAACAAAACTCTGGAGTAATGTTCTTTTCGATAGACCAAATTGTTGGAAGCCAGTTGATGCCGGGAACATCATCAGCTACTCCTCTAAATAGCGTCATCGCTAGATGAGTATGGGCATTGATTAACCCAGGCATTACGACCATCCTCCCGGCATCGATCACTTCATCCGCAATATAATCCTTCATCTTATTCATCGGTCCGACATCTAGAATTCTATTGCCCTCGATCACTACTCCCCCGTCCGAAATAACTTCATTTTTGGGATTGACTGTCAATATTGTAGCATTTTTAATCAATAAATCAGCCAAAAGGTTCACCAAATATTTGCAAGGTACCGAGAAATATAAATTTTCAATATTGAATTTAGGCTAGAGCTAATAGCTCAGCGAAGTTGATTACAATGATCAAAAATTGGTATCGCAAAATTGTTTTCGATGGATCTGCTTTGAATAAACTATATGAGCTATTTCCCGAGTTAGAAATCAAGGATGACTATGATGCTGCCAGGCTTTAGAAGAGCTTGGAGAAAGTGCTTTAACAGAATTGCAGAGAAGAACAAAAATAAAATATTCTTTTAACATTTTCACAATGGATTTCTCTAGATTGATTTTGGCGAATCTCCAAGCGCATTCAGCAATAATACTCTTCAGGACTAGTAACTCATGGTAGCATCCTTGGTAGCCTTATGATGCCTTTGAGTTGGTCGAAGTGTTTGTCGAAAGAGTATATTTCCCTTAGTCTATGGGCTTTCATGGATAAGTATGCCAATGCGTCGTTGGCGCTAATGCTCTTATCTTTCGCTAGTGGGATAGCATTTTCATAATCCTCTGCAGCCACTGGGTAAACTTTGATGTTTTCGCTTGCTATGATCCATCCTAGGAAGCCCAGGGATTTCTGGAGACTTAGCCCTGCTTCAATTATGTTAACTATTTCTGATAGATGAGCTGTGGTTGTGGCCACCTTTTCACCTTCCTCGATTCTTTTCACTATAACTTTAGCTTCGTCTTTAACCCTTTGTTCCTTGTTCTTCAAATTTCTGCGGGGGATGAGAAAAGCGTGAAGGAAGACGTTTGAGTCCACGAACCTCAACGTTCTCGTAGCTCCAGCGAGGCTCTTTTAAGTGAGTGCGAATCTGAGAAATCCACATTTTCAGATATTTCAATGGAATCGAAGAAGTTGGATGGGGGGATTGGTTCTATCGGCGCCACCTCGATTTTGTTTTTACGCCTTATCAGCACTACTTTGTTGGATTTCCACTCGCTCCGCCACTGAATTGGGATGGATATGCGGCCCTGATTGTCTATTTTTTTCACGATAACTTCAGCCATTCTAGCTCACTTCACCAAAACTATCTTTTATGGCAAATATAAGCTTTTTTCCAATATTTTATTTAAAGGTTATTCCTCAGCTTTGGATATTGATACCTATGAGAAGGCGTATGATATTAGCATGTCGTATTGAGGTAAAAGGTTTAAGCAGACGCCTTTCTGCTCATTGAAGATCATAATCGATGAGAGTGGAGAAGTTCAAAAGATTAAGCCGGAGGGTTTATACCAAAGACTTACGCTACAAAGGCAGCCTCAAAAGGGTACTGAAGTTTCTTTCTCAAATTAAACCTTTTGAAAAATTACTCAAGTAAGCAATGAAAGCCCCTCTTGATTCCAAAGCGATAGGCATATAGTACTTTTGTAGCCACGTTTATACCATACCCCCCTCTCAATATATACATATAGTCCGTGTTTTTAATGGAGTTCTTGTGTACACTGAATCTCAGGTTAGCAACTTCTATGCTGTTCGTACAAAATTAAGTTCACTCTTACTCAAAAAGTTTTTTGATGTTAAATTTTTCTTTGCCTACTTTAATTTATGCGGTTTCTTCTTGTTTTTATAAGCGAGGCTTGTGCTATTTGGCTACTTAGGCTCATTAGGTGGTTTGATGGTGTAGATGTCCACATTGCAGCTCGTATGGCGTGATTGATAAAATTAGCTACTAACAAAATACCTGAGTAAGAACACTTAAGTTTATAGGAATTCTTGCTCGAGCTTCTTCGCAAATTCTTTATCAGCAAAAGCCTTTAACCGTTTAACTGTGGTGTCGTAGGCGTCTATAACCTCTTCCTCCAATGTTCTGGCGTAGTTTGCTTCAGGGTCTATTTCATCGAGCATTTGGATCAAAAGCTTCCTCTCCTCTTTTGGCATTATTCTTTGATCCGTCATTGCTGCAGCTTTAGCATATATTCCTTCATCCAAGAGATTTTTCAAAGCTTTGAAAGGAAGCTCGTAGTATTTTCCTATCGCTCCCGTTCTTTCAGTAAACCCTTCTGGAGCTGCTGCCTTAAAGGAAACTCTAACGTAGAGCTTTTCTTTAAACTCGGCCAACCTTTTTACATAATCCATATCAGAACCTAGTATTATCCCATTCGTCTCTAGGATGAAGAGAGGATATTTCGATGCTTTAACAAGTCTTAAAACAGCCAACAGATGCTCTTTTCCTAAAGTGGGCTCACACCCGGATAGGCGGAGCTTGTTTACTCTGGGAATCAAATTTCTCCACTGTTTTGAGTAAACTATCCCTTCCTCGGCAGCTTTAAAGAGCCTTGAAACAACTTCTTCAGGAGAATAGAATTCTCCAAATTTCTCTGGAAAATCCCTCGACCAATTAGACCAACAATAAATACACCGCAAACAACAGCCGGCGGCATAACCCGTAGCAATTCCTCTATAAACTGGTACTGAGTAAAAATCCGTATATTTTCTTTCCAATCCCTCAACTCCTTGCCTAGTCACTATAAGCTCAGTTTCTTTAGCCAATTTCAAAGGATCGAAAGGCTTGAAATCTGGGATCAAAAACCTTTGATACGCTTTCATTCTATCTTCACGATCTCTATTTTATTAAAATCAGCGATGCCTAAGCCAACCTTTTGAGCTAACTTTAAATGTTTTATGTCCAATGGATTTTTGCCCAGATAGCTCGAAGCAACAGCATCCGCGGAAACCAGATCATCAGAAAAGATCATTATCTCCAACTCTTTTGGCTTTGCTCCAAGCTCTCCGCCAAGTCCAGCGACCCTTCCGTCTATAACGGCCAAGCTTGGCTTGAGATGAAGGTTTACGTCGACTATGCTTTCATCAAGCCTTTTGTGGAACCTTCCCTTCTTGGCTATGCTTGCCTTCTCCCCCAACGTCGCTCCGAGCATGTTTTTAAGGGAAAGAGTTACTTTAGTCAACGAATGCTCCTTCAGTACAGGAACTGAGACTATGTAGGTATCTTTAAGCGTTGAAGGAAATTCGAATTCCTTAAGAAAAAAAGCTTTTGAGCTTTTGACTAACTCAAAATCATCTCTGTTAAGGTCAAAAAGCTTTATCCCATACTTTTCAGAAAGCTCTAGATAGCCAAGCTTTCTATAGGCTTCGAAGGTATTGCAGTAACCAGATCCCTCGGCAACGATTACTTCATATCCATCATCAAGATAATTTTTTGCTAAAGCCTCCACAGTTTCAGAGGAGGTTGTTGTCGGGGAAGGTTTGTCTATTACTAGATTTGGCTTAAGTACAACCCTTCGTTTAAAAGGTTTTGCAAAAAATTCTAAGCCCTTTTTTACCATCCAAAAAGGCTCTTTTCCTTGAACGATTATAACTTTTGACATCTTCTAAAGAAATTAAGTTTTAACTAGAATATAAGGAGTTGGTGATTTATTTTCTTCTTTGAAAACAAAGCTCTTTATACTTCTTCGCGAGATGGAACATTCTGCAATGCTTATTAGGCAGGTTTTACTCTTTTAATTCTAAGTGATGCAAGCTGATAGAAAAAGTGGCCGTACACGTTAAGGATAGAGTAACTTTGGATGAGATAATAAATAGGTTCAAATCAAACCCAAGGTTTGATGAGGTTGGGGCAATAATTTCATTCACTGGAGTAGTTAAAGGAGTTTCGAGAGATGGAGAAAAGCTGGATAAGATAGATTTTGAGATGGATCGAGAAGCGACTGAAAGAAGGCTGAGAGAAATAGCAAATGAGTTCGAGAAACGCAAACATGTCCTTGAGGTAAGTATCCATATGAACGCTGGAGAGCTATATCCAGGAGAAATTTTATCCCATATAGCCTTAGCTACAACATGCGACGGCCCAGAAGTGGGAGAAATGTTTAAGGCACTACATGAAATCCTTGAAACTATAAAACGAACTGCCGGAATAAGACTAAAAGAAAAAAGCGAGAAGGGATGGTATTATACCAAACCTAAAGATAAAACCAAAACTTTTGACTGAGAATAGATTCGAATTTAAAACATTCGAAAGCGTAGTATTAATGTGAAAACATTTAATCGCTAAAAATTGTAAAACTTTTATACGGCTCTTTTATTTTTT
>JAGTRH010000078.1 GCA_018396795.1 Candidatus Bathyarchaeota archaeon | reverse complement strand
ATTTGCACATGAATCGGGCATACATACAAGGGGAGTCGTTGTTAAGCCTATTACATTTGAACCCTTCAGCCCTGAACTTGTTGGCAGACAGCGAAAACTAATAGCTGGAAAGCATGCTGGCAGGTTTGGGATTAAGGCTGAACTTACAGAGGCTGGATTTCATCCAACTGAAGAGCAGTTGAAAGAGATTGTAACACGCGTTAAGGAACTAGGCGATAAAGGTAAGACTGTTACTGACGCTGATTTATTTGCCATCGCCAGGGCTGTTATGGGTAAGACCTTTGAGGAAAAAATTGTTGAATTAAGTGATCTGGCAGTTGTGACAGGCTTAAGAGTTATTCCGACAGCTTCAGTTAAATTAATTATGGATGGTAAAGAGTATATTGCTGCTGAAACAGGTGTTGGTCCGGTAGACGCAGCGATTAAGGCAATACAGAAGATTACGGATAGCTTAGCTAATGTTAGATTAACTGAATATAGACTTGAGGCTTTAACCGGAGGCTCAGATGCTGTAGCCGAGGTTATAATAAAGGTTGAGGATAGAGACGGAAATGTTGTTTCGGCAAGAGGTGCAAGGGAAGATATCGTGATGGCAAGTGTTGAAGCAATGATAAATGGTATAAATAAAATCCTCTCAAAAAGACTTAGAAGAACCCAAACTTAATCCTCTTGATGACCTCCTATTCTGATTGTTAATTTTTGTGATCAAAACTTTGGCCATTTTTATCCACAAGGTTAAACTACTGGGATCATATGTATATTGTTGTTGGAGGTGAATTACATGAGTGAAGATGTAGAAGAGCTAAAAGAGGTGTTTAATGTCCTATCAACTCAGGTGCCAGCGTTAATTAAGGGAATAATAGCAAGCGTATTCTCCGAGGAAGCTGGCAGAGAAATGGGTAAAGCTGCTGGAGCATTCTATAAGGGTCTTATCGAATCTGGATTACCAGCCGAAGCTGCCTTAAAGATGACAGAAAACTACATTAGCGTATTTACAAACCTCGGCGAAATAATGAAGAGAATCGGCCCCGCTAAGGAAAAAGAGATTAAAGAGGAGATAAAGAGTAAAACTGGTGAAAAAGAGGAAATAAAAGAAGGTTAAGAGAAAAGAATGCTGTTTTTGTCGCCATCTTTAGAAGTGAAACGTTTTGGGAATTAAACGCTTTTTTCTGTTAATCTCGGCTTTCCTCTACATTTTTTGTTTATTGTTTATACTTATTGCTAAATTACTGTGGATATGGGTAGTTTTAGATTGGAAAATTTGGAGGGTTAAGAAGAATTTTGAAAAAGAGATCATTAAATATGGTGTATCAAGAGATGAAGCGAAAAAATTAAGCAACCAATACAACTTAATTGGAAGAAATCTCAGAAGATTTCTTCTTAAAGGAAAACTGAAATTTAGTTGACAATCTTGTCCAAAAACTAACATATAGAACGTTTAATTTTGGAACAGAGCGAATTAATCGGAGAATATATCAGGTATATTATAAGATTGAGCGAAAATTAGTTAAAAACCTAAATAAAACTTCAATTATGTTATTGAAAGTATTAATGGTGGTGGAAAATAGTGATTAAAGAAAAAAGAGAAACACCTTATTTTCGAAGGAAACTCGAACCGATAGAGGTTCGAGTGCCCAAGAGTATCTCTGAATTATTATCTGAAATGGCAAGGACGGGTTTTCAAGGTAGAAAGATTGGAGAGGTTGTTAAAGTTTGGGAAGATATGCTTAATGATGATGTAACGATATTTTTTGGTTATGCAGGTTCAATGAGCACAACCGGTCAATGGAAGATAGTTAACTGGCTCATTGAAAGGCGCTTCATAGATGTTATAGTTTCAACAGGCGCAAATATATCTGAGGATATTCTTGAAGCTATGGGTGGCACATATTGGCAGGGGCATTACCTTGTTGATGATGAAGATCTTGCAAAATACAAGATAGATAGATTTTATGATGTTTTCGCCGATGAGTTAGAGTATGAACAGATGGAAAATTTGATCGCCGATTTTATGGCGAATCTCAATCTAAGTTACAAGTATTCTTCAGCGGAATTTCTGCATTTATTTGGCGAGTACCTTTCAAGTCTTGGCATAAAAAGCATTATAGCGGCAGCCTACGAGAAAAATGTGCCAGTATTCTGCCCAGCAATAGTTGATAGCGCCTATGGCGTAGCGTATATATTGAATAGAAGAAAAAGCGCAGGAAAATTTGATATAACGATAGATCAGATGAAGGATTTTGACCAAATGGTCGAGATAAAGAGAAGATCTAAACACACCGGGGTAATATATATAGGTGGAGGCGTACCAAAAGATTTCATTCAATTAACAGCTATTAGCAGCAGCATAACGGAGGACGGAAAATACGGTAAACCTAAACCACATAAATATGCAATTCAAATAACAACGGATGCACCGCAGTGGGGCGGCTTATCTGGCTGCACATTTGAAGAGGCAATAAGCTGGGGTAAGGAGTCTAAGGAGGGGAGAAATGTACAGTGCTACTGTGATGCGACGATAGCTTTGCCGATAGTTACACATGCCCTAGCCGAAAAGATTAACGAAAGAAAAAACACACCGGATCTCACGTGGATATTCAAGAATTTAAAATAAATGGCTACCAACTTAGCTTTATAGTTGCGAAGCAACAATACTGAAAACACGCATATTCCACTAAAATTTGCCGGCAGCATTAGACTCTTTTGATTTCTGGATATTTCTTTGAGAACCTCAAGTATTTTATTGTGTGCTATAAACATTCTTTATAACTTCATAATCGCTTCTTTAATTGCCTTGTGGCTTTCCATTATTGGCGCGGACGTATTCACAATATAGATTTCTTCTACTGAGCGGAAGAGTTCTCCGAAGAATTTTCTCCTCATGTCTGTTTTACGCTCGTCTTTGACTAGCATGTGTGGATTGCAAAAGCCGGTGTATTCCACGTATCTTAATGCTTCACTTGGTGAAATCCTATTAATTGTTGACTTGTCCTCCGGATCCCGCTTAAGCAGAATAGCCTTCTTTAGCGTCGTCATTGGCAGAACCCTTCCCTTCCCCACAATCCATCTTATGTTTACGACAGCCCTACCCATGGAGTCAAACTCCGCCTTGTCCACAAGTCTCTGATACTCACCCCAAACATCGGCTATGTCCGCTTGGATATAGAAGTTTTTCTCAGAGGCAAATGCCACAGCTCTACCGCCCATTAAACGCACAAAGAACCAGTCATCTGAGACAACTCGCACACCTTCAAGCCTCAGAAGCCCATAAGTATGCGTAGTCTTACCCGTTCCAGATGGAGCTATCAGACATACTCCTCGCCCATCTATGTCTACACATGCACCGTGAACAGAATTTATGCCATGCTCGTCTTCAAGTATGTCTCCTGCAATGCTTAAGGCTATGGATTTAACCCAACCATAATAATCTACATTGATTAGGAAAGCCGTCTTGGAAAGCGGGTCATAGAGAACTTGTTGCCGCTCGCCAGCCTCATTTGTGACCACTAGCCTTCCATGGGAACGGATGCTCGCCGACATGGGGTAGAAGCTCTCTTCCCAACGCTCTTTTACATATTTTATGTCTGTTAAGAGCTTAATGCAGCACCCATATATGTCAGCCCTCTCCTCATAAAGAAAACGGTCACCATATCTCTCCATTAAAGCATCCTTCTCTTCGATAGAAACCAGCTTAACTTCATACTTCAACCCCAAACCTCCTAAAAATTCTATGTTCAAGACATTTATAGGTATGCTTCGGTCACGTATCTGTGCATCATTCTGTGGCTGTTGAAGTGGGATGCGAGCTTCCCTATAGAGTTCTCCATAATCTTTATCCACTCGTCTCTCCGCCCATAATATAATGGGATGATTACGTACTCTAATTTCCCGTAGAGGTCATCCAGCTCCCTCACCAGCTGCTCCTCTAGAGGCATACGCCTCCGTTCTTCAGGTGTTGGGCCGATAGCCCATCCAGTAACGCCTTCCATCCAGCCCTCAATCCACCAGCCGTCCAAAACGCTAAAGTTTATCACGCCGTTATGGGCGGCCTTCATGCCGCTTGTGCCTGAAGCCTCAAGAGGCGGCAAAGGCGTGTTCAACCATACATCAACACCTGAAATGAGATTAGCTGCAATCTCAACATCGTAATTCTGAAGATACCCGATTTCAATCTCGTCTTTAAGGATGCTTTTATATCTAAATATTTCCTCAATCATTCTCTTTCCGGACTCATCTTTCGGGTGAGCCTTCCCAGCGAAAATCAACTGCATTCTTCCTCTCTTGTTCACCCTTCTTAACCTATTTAGGTCTGAAAATATTAGGGTGTGTCTCTTGTAGGCCGTGGCTCTTCTAGCGAACCCGATGGTTAATGTTAGATAATTCATCCTAGTGCCAGCTACATCGTTAACGTAGTCTATGAGTTTTCTCTTGGCCTCCATGTGGGCCTGCCATATCTCATCGTCTGGAATTATGTCTACTCTAACGAGTAATTCTGGCTCGTGGGCCCATCCTGGCAAATACCTGTCATATAGCCTCCTAAAGCTTTCGTATGTCCATGTATATGAGTGGACGCCGTTTGTTATGGCTTGAATCTCGTAGCTTGGAAACATCTCCTTTGAAACAACTTTGTGTCTTTTAGAGACGCCGTTAATGTAGTCGCTTAGGTTTAGAGCGAGAAGCGTCATATTCAGTCTATCCTCGCCACCCAGTCTACTTAAAACATTAAACGGTATGATCTCTCCTAGAACATCTTGGACAAGGTTGTATGGGAATTTGTCGTGAGCGGCTTCAACTGGCGTATGCGTTGTAAAGATGCACATGCTTCTAACCCTATTGATGTCCATGTCATATTTACGCAGTAATTCAAGGGCTAGGAGACTTGAGTGCCCCTCGTTCATGTGATATTTACGCACATCCACGCCTAGCTTATCCAGCATTCTAACTCCGCCAACGCCTAAAACTATCTCTTGCTTAAGGCGGTATCTCTCATCGCCACCATAAAGATATGATGTAATCTCCCTATCTTCCGGCAAATTCCCCTCAACATCCGTGTCAAGGAAGTATACTGGAACCACGTTGCCAGTAGCGCCCCTAACCGTATATAACCAAGCTTTAACGCGAACTTCCCTGCCCTCGATTTCGACACTAATTTTTTCTGGTAATGGCTGGAGGAAGTCTGAAGGGTTCCATATGTCTGGATGTTCAATCTGACCTCCATCCATTGTCAGTTCCTGCCTAAAATAGCCCTTCCTACTAATCAATGTAACCGCTACCAGCGGTATATTTAGGTCAGCACTTGACCTTATCACGTCACCGGCTAAAACACCTAATCCCCCACTATAAGTGCGCATATTATTTGACAACGCAACCTCCATTGTGAAGTAGGCGATCTTCTGCTTCATTAGTCTCTCCACAAATTTAATCAAGTTATAAGCACCATCCCAAAAAACTATAAGCTAAGATTGATATAATTCTTCTCAAAATTTAGTTTTTCTCCAAGACATGCTTTAACTGCATACTTCTTTTTGGGGTTTTCTCTTATGCTAGCTTTAAAAATGGAGCACGTCGAATATTAATTAATCAAGATTCGAGAGTTGAATTGTTTGAGGAAAACATGAAGCGAGAGTTAATTGATTCCCTTGAGTGAAATAATCGCATTGAATGAAAGATTGCTAGGGTTTAAGTTGCTGAAGCATACTTTGAATATCCTCGAGTATGTCTACTAGTCTTGGCACGTTGAAGAATCCTTTTCCAGTCATCTCATTTGCAGCAGCCATATACATCTGGCTTATTAAGGCCTTTAGCTTAGGCTCCAGTTTAGGTGGCATAAGCTTCACTAAGATCTTCCAGTTCTCTATGCCCAGCTCCCTAGCCTTTTTCTTTGCTTCCTCAACCTCGCTAGCCCACTCTGTCCTCCTGTAATATATGCGAGCAACCTCCTTACTCACATGAACCCCCTTATATGTAAACCTGCATTCATCCAATGTTCCAACAACATCCACAACCATCAACCGCCTATTTGGATCAAAGGCAAGTTCTATCTTTCCATCCTCGTTCACTAGCTTAGCTTTTCCAGCTATCTCTGTTATTGTTTCGTTAACTTTTAGGAGCATATCTTTAACCTCCTCAGCCTCTTGGTCTGTTAGGCCCGCAATCCTTTTAGCCTCTTCCCAACTAATGTATCTGTCGCCTTCCTCAAGCTTCGTGCTAACATCAAAGATGGGCTTAGAAAGTTTTTCGCCAGGCTTTGGCATATGGTCTAGGCCTAGATCCTTCAGTGTTATGAGACCTTGCTCAAGTCTCTTGAAAACTGATGAGCCCTCTGGGAGGCCATTCCTATAGATTATCTCTAGGGGCAGTAGGTAATTTCTTAAGCTCG